>JANPEU010000284.1:0-3649 GCA_031423175.1 Bacteroidota bacterium | reverse complement strand
CAAAAAAACAATTGCTGTTGCTAACCCGGTGATACCCGAAGTAAATGCTATTAAAAGGGAATTGGAAGAATTTGTAAAAGCAATCAACAACAATCATAAAACAATTGTGTCAGAACTGGATGGGTTGATGGCCATGGAAGTGGCACATCAGATATTAGAAAAAATCGGCAACAATCTTATCAGCCGTTCATGAGTGTTTTTAAAAAAATACCAATTGCCTATTATGCAGTTATGGATTATTTAACTGCAGCGATGGCATGGGCTTTTTTCTTTTTTATCCGAAAATGGATTTTGGGAGAACCGATAATTGAGAACGGTGAATTGATGACCGATCAAAAATTCTGGTTAGGTATCTTTTTTATTCCGATTGGCTGGCTGATGATCTATACTATGGTGGGTGCTTATCATTCAATTTATAAAAAATCGCGGTTCAATGAATTTACGATGACATTTATCTGTAGTTTATTGGGCTGTATCGGTTTATTCTTTTTGTTTTTGTTAGATGATGCTAAAAAAAGTTACACCTATTATTATTCCGGCTTTAGTGTCCTGTTCTTCTTACAATTAACTTTTACATTCTTTGGCAGGTGGATTTTGCTTAATAAAGCAAAACATCAATTAATGAACGGCTCAGTTTCGTTCAACACAATAATTGTTGGAGGAAATGAAAACGCCGTTCGCATTTTTAAACAATCTGCCAAACAACAACAATTCGAAGGATTAAACTTTACGGGATATATTGCTACGGATAACAATGGGAAAAACGGATTGAATAAATTTATACCTAACCTTGGCTTAGTAGACCAACTTGAAGAAATAATTGAATCAAAAGATATACAACAGGTAATAATTGCAGTAGAAAAATCGGAACAGACACTGCTTGAAAAAATTATCAGCCGCCTGAGCGAAAAAGATGTGACAATAAAAATACAGGCAGATACACTCGATATACTTTCCGGATCTGTAAAAACCAGTAATGTACTCGGTGCACCGCTGATTGATTTAAAAACGGGGCTAATGCCGGAGTGGCAGCAAAATATAAAGCGTTTATTAGATTTTATTGTTTCGTTAATTACGGTTCTTCTTTTGTCTCCTTTTTTAATTTTTATTGCATTGCGTGTAAAATTTTCTTCTCCCGGCCCCATCATTTATTCGCAGGAAAGAGTTGGATACAGGGGAAAAGTTTTTTTGATGTATAAATTCCGTTCGATGATTAAGGATGCGGAAAAAAACGGGCCGCAGCTTTCTTCTGAAAACGATGAACGCATAACAAAATGGGGAAGAACTATGCGTAAATGGCGGCTTGACGAATTGCCGCAGTTATGGAATATTATTATTGGTGATATGAGCCTGGTAGGTCCAAGACCAGAAAGAAAATTTTATATTGATCAACTCATCCCGCTTTCACCATTTTATAAATATGTATTAAAAGTAAAGCCCGGGCTTACCAGTTGGGGAATGGTGCAGTTTGGTTATGCCGAAACAATTGATGAAATGATAGAGCGAAGTAAATTCGATTTACTCTATATTGAAAATATTTCGCTGGCACTCGATTTTAAAATAATGATTCATACACTGAGAATAATTTTTAAAGGAAAAGGGAAATAAGCAATTTTAGATTTTAGATTGCAGATTTTAGATTTTACTTTTGAGACAAATTCAAACCTTTGAGAAAGATCCTTTTCTTACTGCTTATAGCTAATAGCTCATGGCTAACAGTTTTCTCCCAATACTGGCAACAACAAACCAACTATACAATCGATGTACGATTAAATGACAGGGAACATACTTTAGATGGGTATGAAAAAATAGAATACACGAACAATTCCCCTGATACATTAAAGTTTATCTGGTTTCATCTGTGGCCCAATGCGTATAAAAATGATAAGACAGCTTTTAGTGATCAACTTTTGGAAAATGGCAACACAAAATTTTACTTTTCTTCAAAAGAAGATAAAGGTTATATCAACCGGTTAGATTTTAAAGTAAATGAGATTACAGCACAGTTGCAGGATCAACCGCAACATATCGATATTGTAAAATTAATTTTGCCTTTTCCCCTCACACCAAAACAAACAATCACCATCACAACTCCCTTTCATGTAAAACTACCCTTTAATTTTTCCAGGGGCGGGCATGATGGTCAAAGTTATCAATGTACACAATGGTATCCGAAGCCTGCTGTGTATGATCACAAAGGGTGGCACCCGATGCCTTACTTAGATCAGGGTGAGTTTTATAGCGAATTCGGAAATTTTGATGTTCGGATAACCCTGCCTGAAAACTATGTAGTAGCGGCAACCGGTGAGTTACAAACTGCTGAAGAAAAAGAATGGCTGAAACAAAGAAAAAATTTCACCTGGACACCGTTAAAAGAAAAAACAAAAGGAAGTAATGGTATAATAAAAACACTAACTCAAAAATTTCCTTCCAGTTCCTTACAAACTAAAACCGTTCAATACAAGCAAAAAAATGTTCACGATTTTGCCTGGTTTGCCGACAAACGTTTTATTGTTAATACCGATACCTGCACATTAGCCCTGGGAAAAACGATAGATGTGTTTTCCTATTATATATCCGATCATCAATTACGCTGGAAAAAAACTGTTCAGTTCAGCAAAGATGCAATTCATCATTATTCTACTTCTGTAGGAGAATATCCATACAATACGGTTAGCGTGGTACAAGGTCCGGAAAGTTTTGGTGGTGGTATGGAGTATCCAACCATCACTGTTATTTCACCAACAAAAACTGAAAAACAATTAGACAATGTAATAGCACATGAAATTGGTCACAACTGGTTTTATGGAATACTTGCCAGCAACGAACGTAAACATCCCTGGATGGATGAGGGTATTAATTCTTTTTACGAAAATAGCTATGCCAACAAAAAAGATCATCACTACAATCAGGAAAGTGAAAATGAATTGCTGGAAACAGTGATTGCTGAAAAGCTGGACCAGCCGATTGAAACATCTTCAGAAAAATTCAGTGATAGAAATTATGGATTGGTTGCTTATTATAAAACGTCGAAATGGATGGAGCTGTTGCAAAAACAATTAGGAAATGAAATTTTCAATAAAGCAATGCATGAATATTTTATACGCTGGCAATTTAAACATCCTTATCCCGAAGATTTTAAAAAAACGATAGAAGACATTTCAGGGAAAAATCTTGATTCTATTTTTTCCTTCTTATCTAAAACAGGTTCATTGCCGGGAAACGAAAAAAAAGGAATTGCGATTCAAAGCCCTTTTGGTTTTGCTTTGCGTGCAAATACCGATAAACAACAGGTGATAACCGTTTTTCCTGCTTTTGGTTTTAATGCCTATGACAAAGCAATGGCAGGACTGCTTTTTACCAATACAAAAATGCCGCCATCAAAATTTCAATTTCTTGCTGCGCCTCTATACGCTTTTGGTTCAAAAAAATTAAACGGTACAGGTTATATTTTCAATAGCTTTTATACAAAAGGTATATTCAGAAAAATTGAACCCGGTATCAGTGCATCAAGATTTACTCAAAATAAATTTACAGATAGTGAAGGCAATAAGGCATTTCTTTCTTTTACTAAAATAGTACCAGGCATCCGGTTTACATTAAAAGAAAAAGAAGCCCGGGCAACAAAGCTGCGCTTTATACAATGGAA
>JANPEU010000283.1:0-17912 GCA_031423175.1 Bacteroidota bacterium | reverse complement strand
GTGAAAGGAAAAGTGGGATTTAATTAATAAGAAAACACTGCTTAGTATGAAAAAGATTTTTGTATGTACTGTATTGGTTCTGGGTAACCTATTCATTTATGCTCAAAAACCCCGTGCAAGAGATATCGGAATTCCTTTTGACGGCAATCCCGGAAAGTTCAACGCTATTACCGATGTGAAAGGTGTGGAAGTTGGTTACAGCACTATCATTTCTGGAACAGGAAAAAATATAAGAGGTAAAGGTCCGGTAAGGACAGGTGTTACTGCTATTTTACCGAGAGGCAGAAACAATAATCCGGTTTTTGGTAACTGGTATTCTTTAAATGGCAATGGTGAAATGACTGGTACCACCTGGATAACGGAATCGGGGTTTCTGGAAGGCCCTGTGATGATAACCAATACCAATAGTGTAGGTGTGGTAAGGGATGCAGTATTAAAATGGTATGTAAAAACAGGTTGGTACAAAGAAGATTTCTGGTACACTTACCCTGTAGTGGCAGAAACTTATGATGGTTTTTTAAATGACATTTATGGTTTTCATGTAAAAGAAAGTAATGCGTATGAAGCATTGGACAGTGCAAAATCAGGTTTTATAAAGGAAGGTAATGTAGGCGGCGGCGCCGGTATGATGTGTTTGGGATTTAAAGGTGGCACAGGTACTGCATCAAGAGTTGTAAAAATTAAAGACTCCACTTATACAATTGGTGTGCTTGTTCAATCAAACTTTGGAGGTAAAAATAATTTTACTATTGCCGGTGTTCCTGTTGGCAGAGAATTGAAGGACACCATGAATTATGAATTTAAAGCACCCCCATCTTATCAGCCCGGTGATGGTTCTATTATTGTTGTGCTGGCAACAGATGCCCCCTTGTTACCACACCAGTTAAAAAGAATAGCAGCAAGGATTGCCTTAGGCGTGGGCAAAGTTGGCGGACGGGGAGAGAATGGTTCCGGCGATATTTTTATTGCCTTCTCTACAGCCAATCCCTCTGCTTTTCAACGCAACGATTTTACAAAAGTAGATGAGCTGCCCAACGATATGATTAATCCATTGTTTAACGGAACGGTGCAGGCGGTGGAAGAAGCCATCATTAATGCGATGGTGGCTGCGGAAACAATGGAAGGGATTAATGGGAACAAAGCCTATGCACTGCCGCATAAGCTGGTGATGGATATTTTGAAGAAATATAACCGGGTAAAATAAACGGATATGGCTTGCCAGTGCTAAGAAAACGATTGAGGAGTTGGAAAAGCCGGTAATGCCAGGTAAACCTGCCAATTCCAGGTTTTACATATTTTGCTAAAAATGGAATTGAATTCCATATTTTACATATTTTTACAAAAATGGAATTGGCATGGTCAACCGGTTAATACTTTCCGAGGCGAAACAGGCACTTACACAATTCAGGGCTTTGTGTATTACAGGCCCGAGGCAAAGTGGTAAAACCACCTTGAGTAAACTGTTGTTTAAAGACAAGCCCTATGTAAATTTTGAAAATCCGTCTGTACAGCATGAGGCGGAACTAAACCCTGAAGCATTTCTAAAGCAATATCGCAATGGCGCCGTGTTTGATGAAGTGCAACGGGTGCCGCATATTTTTCGCTACCTGCAAGAAATATTAGACTACAATACTAAACGGGGGCAGTTCATTCTCACCGGCTCCAATAATTTTTTATTGCAGGAGCAGGTATCACAATCACTGGCGGGCAGAGCTGGGTACCTTTCGTTATTACCATTCAGTTATGCCGAATTAGTAAATGCAAAGTTGGCTAATAAAGATGTAAACAAGCACATACTCACCGGTGGCTATCCAGAAATATGGAACGAAAAATTAATACCGGGCACATGGCTGAATAGTTACGTACAAACTTATGTACAAAGAGATGTGAGGCTGCTAAGAAACATTACCAATCTTGCAGCATTTAACCGGTTCATTTATTTATGTGCTAATTATGCCGGGCAAATTCTTAACCGGGATGAACTGGCAAAACAAACCGGGGTTGATACCAAAACTATTTTAGCCTGGCTTGGCTTATTAGAAAACAGTTATATCATTTACCTGCTGCAGCCCTGGTATAATAATATGAACAAGCGGATTGTAAAAAGTCCCAAATTATATTTTTATGATACCGGGTTATTATGCCACCTGCTGGGCATAAAAAGTGCAACGGGTTTACAAAAACATACAGCTTACGGTAGCATTTTTGAAAATTGGATAATTACAGAAATAAGAAAAAACAATTTTAACGCCGGACTAAATGAGGGTATGTATTATTTCAGGGATAATGTGGGCAACGAAGTTGATTTGATTACTGAACGGGATGCAGAGCCGATGGTAATAGAAATAAAAGCAGGAACTAAAGCAGATAATAACATGCTCCGTGGGTTAAAGTATTGGCAAAAATTACAACCTAAAAGTAATTGCATTTTAATTAATGGTGGCAGCAATCATGTAAACATAACTGAAACAATGAATGTGCTGCCATGGACAGAAGTAATAAATCTATAACAGATGCTGCTAAAAAAGGAACTAATTAATTAACTGATTTATGAAAAAAACAATAACCTTCTTTTATTTTGCTGCCATATTCCTCGTAGCCATCCGGACTACTTTCGCACAAAATAAATATGCCGATAGTCTAAAAACTGTTTTATATAATACCAGCAACCCTCTTGAGCGATTTAACTTGCTTACAAAAATTTTAGAAAATCAAAGTTTCTTCCGTGGCGGCAATATAGATTCTACTGAATGTGTCCGTTTACTTCAGATAGCACAGCAATTGAAGAATGATTCACTGCTTGCCGCCAGTTATAACTGGATTGGTTCTTACTTCTCATTTACAAAAGGCGACAATGCCACTGCATTGGAATATTATTTTAAAGCCCTTCCATTGGCAGAAAAAACAAATGACAAAAGAAGGATCAGTTCACTGGACTTTGATATTTCATTAGCTTATTATGCCCTTCAAAATAATAAAGCGGCTGTTCAATATGTCCGCAAGGGAGGTGATGACTTACCTGATAAATCACATCCCTTATATGATTTTATGCTGTTGCAATACCAACGAGGCATGGCTACCTGGTATTTAACGATTAAGCAGCCAGATTCTGCATTATATTTTGCGCAGGCTTTCTATGAGACCAGCCGCAAAATAAACAGCATTGCTCAGCGGTTTAATGCACTGGCGGCAATTGCAGACGCCTATACACAGTCAGGAGAAAATGAACTTGCAGATGTTTATATCAAAAAGGTAATTGCAATTACTGATTCGGTTAAAATGATTCCTATAAAATTGCGGTTCAGCAATTATTATATTCCCGCTTTGTTAAGTAAAGGGAACATACCGGAAGCCATGGTGCAGGCAAAGCAGTTGTTCACTCTTGGAGAATCAAATAACAACAACAATGTGAAACTGGCCGCAGCAGGTTTTATGCGGCAGGTTTTTGATAGTTTGCATAATAAAGACAGTGCCTATTATTATGCAAGGATGGAAGCATCCATTAATGCGCAGATTTTCAGCCAGAATAATATCAACAAAATTCAGGCTCTTGCTTTCAATGAGCAAATAAGATTGATAGAAGAAGAAGCAAAAAAAGCAGAAGAGGAACAAAGACGCAAACAAAATATCCAATACGCCTTATTAGCTCTTGGCATCATCACTTTCATCATTCTTTTTTTACTCCTCAGCCGGCGCCATATCACCAATACAAAATTGATTCAGTTTCTCGGCGTAGTGGCGTTGTTATTAGTTTTTGAATTTTTAAATTTATTACTCCATCCTTTTTTAGAACGCATCACCCATCATTCACCGGTGCTGATGTTGCTGGCATTGGTTTGTATTGCAGCTTTGTTAGTTCCGCTGCATCATAAGTTAGAAAAATGGACTACACATAAATTGGTGGAGAAGAATAAACAGATACGGCTGGCCAGTGCTAAGAAAACGATTGAGGAATTGGAAAAGAACCAGACTAATTAAAAGCATCATGAAAAAAACATTTATCCTGCTTCTTTTCATTTCCATTACAAGTATCAGCAATGCCCAAACTAAGTATGCAGATAGTTTAAAAGCGGTTTTATCTGCCACTAACAACCCTGTTGAACAGTTTGACCTGCTGAATAAAATTAATGAAGCATTCTTTGAAGATGGAGATGCCAATTTAGATTCTGCTTCCATATACCGGATGCTGCTGATAGCACAACGATTGAATAATGACTCCCTGCTGGCCATCAGCTATAATACAATCGGCAATATTTATTTTTTTAATACGGGAGATTACAGTAAAGCACTGGAATATTTTTTTAAAGGTGTGCCGTTGGCAGAAAGAATAAATGATAAAAGAAGGTTAAGCTCTCTATATTCTGATATCAGTCAGATTTTTGAAAACATGGGTAATTATGATGAGCAAATAAAATATATTAAAAAAGCTGAAGTGGCTTTACCAGATAAAACTTCTGCGATGTATGACTTTATGCTGGTGCAGGTGCAAATAAACTATGCCAGCTATTATCTAAACCTGAACCAACCAGACTCATCATTACATTATATTCAGGGATTAAATGAAACAAATCTGCGTTTAAAAGGTAAAATTTTTGAATCCGTTTCATTGACTCTTTCAGCCAGAGCTTATGAACAACGTGGTGATATTGAATTGGCAGAAGTTTTTTTTAATAAAGCCATAGCAGCTACTGATTCTATCAGTAACCCTTACAATCAACTTTCAGTCAGAGCTGCCTTTACCAATTTTTTATTGAAAAAAAACAGGATTGAAAATGCCCGCAATCAGGCATTTAAACTAATGCAGGCGGGGCAACAATTAAATAACAAGGATTATAAGCTGGCAGCAGCAGGATTTTTGAAAAAATTATATGATACGCTGAAGAATCCTGATAGTGCTTATTATTATTTACAACTGCAATATGCCTTCCGGGATTCTGTTTTCAGCCGGGAAAAGACCAACAGAATTCAGTCTCTTGAGTTTAGTGAACAGATACGCATTACCGAAGAAGAAGTTAAAAAGATAAAAGAAGAAGAGCAACGAAAACAAAATATCCAGTATGTACTGATTGCATTGGGTATTATTGCATTCATAATTCTATTTTTAGTGCTAAGTCATAGCATTATTATCAATACTAAGCTCATTGAATTCTTCGGCGTTATTGCCTTGCTGATAGTATTCGAATTTCTCAACTTGCTATTACACCCTTTTTTAGAACGCATCACACATCATTCTCCGGTGCTGATGCTGCTGGCATTGGTATGTATTGCTGCGTTATTAGTTCCGCTGCATCATAAATTAGAAAAATGGGCGACGCATAAATTGGTGGAGAAGAATAAAGCGATACGGCTTGCCGGCGCTAAGAAAACAATTGAGGAGTTGGAAAAAGGAAATTAAATTAAACAGGCCATCATTATTTCATCTAAATATTTGTTTTCACTTTTCAAGTAGGTGAATTTTTTTAATACCCCTTCCTTTACAAACCCCGCTTTTTCATACAGGCGGATTGCTTTTTCATTAATTGATGCAACACTTAATTCAATTCGTAGAAAACTGTTTTGTTTTGCATATTCAATTATTTCCTGCATCAGCTTAATTCCTTCCCCTTTACCTGCAAAAAACGGATGTACCGCTATCCCACCAAGATAAATAATATGGGAATTGCGATATTGCAGTGGCACCAGTTTGCACATGCCTGTAGGAATGCCTCCATCTTCAAATACAAATATGAATTCACGATTCATTAAATCATCAAACACCGGTTTGAAATTATTAATATCCATTTGCTCATAAAGTAAAAAAGGATTTATCTGCGGGTGCATATACAGTTCATAAATAAAATCGAAATCTTCGTTGGTTACTTTTCGAATCATAAGCGGGAATTGAATTTAAATTTAGTATTAAACGATGAAAGGAAGAATTGCTTTTCTGTTTTGGGGATATCCGTTGAATTTTTCTTTATACCATTTATGATGTGCTATTGCACGGGGAATAAGGTTAGCGGCTGTCCATATTAAAAAAGTAAATGCCGGAAGATTCCAGCAAAGAATAGCAAAGCCCGTCCATTCAACTAATTCTCCAAACAAATTCGGGCAACTTATTTTTTTAAATAACCACCCGTGGGGAATTTTATAATTCGTTTCGCCGGGCTTACGTAAATGAATCAGTATATCATCAGCCTTCCAGTTAATATAAAGCCCGGTAAAAAATAAACAGGTTCCTGTAATGAACCGGATATCCAGAAACCATTCATTGGTATAGTATGCAAAATGACCAAAAAAATACCCAAGAGAAAAACCATTCATGATATTAAAGAAAACAGCAGATAATAAAATAATCAGTGGCATCTTTTTTCCCTTCGTCCGTAACCGGAAAGGAAAAACAAATACCCGGTTAAAATAGTGAAGGCAGAATAGGCTAATCAACACCCATGAAACAATTGAAATAGTTTTTATTCCAGGTAAAAGAAAAATAAAAAGAGCAATCAATACAGGCAGCTCCATCAACAACCAACCCATGCGGTTCGAAATCATCGGCCCCCAGTTAGCGGATGTATGCCGGCCATACGGAGCAGTAATTTTTAATAATAAAAAAAAGATACTAATTGCAACGGCTATCCAAACAAACTGAATGGATTGAAAATCGTCCCACGAAATCCTGATGTTTCTCATGTTGTGCTTTTATTGCAACGCTATTTTATCATTTTTTTCAAAGCTTCTACTATTTTCCTTTCGCTACCTATAGAAATTTTGTCTCCTATAATTACAACCGGCCTTTTCAGAAAAGTATATTCATCCAGTATATACTGCCGGTAATCTTTTTCGGTGAGTTGTTTGTCCTTTAGTTTCCATGCCTTGTACTTCAAAGCCCGTCGGCTGAATAGCGATTCATAGCTGCCGGACATTCTTTTCATTTCATCAATTTGTGCAGGGGTTATTTTTTCAAATTTTATTTCCTGCATATCAAACCCCTTTTTATCAATGCCTGTTGCTTTTATAATTGCCTGGCAGGTAGTACAATTACCGAGATGGTATATTTTTTTCATGTCAAATATTTCAAAATACAAAATACTGATTCAATCTGTAAAAAAATTCAATTTGCTGAATTAAAGGAAAAACATTTTCCGTATCTTTTCCGTTCATAATTCCTCATGAAATTAAAATTGATTACAGTACTTCTTGTTGTTACTACAATAATTATTATAATAAGCTCCTGCTTTAATAACAAGGGTGATAAGCTTCCGGATAAAATCAGTTACAATTTTCACATCCGCCCTATTCTTTCTGATAAATGTTTTAAATGTCACGGACCTGATGCCAATAAAAGAGAAGCACAATTTCGATTGGATATTGCCGACAGTGCATTTGCTCCATTAAAAGAAACCAAAGGAGCATTTGCAATAATAGCGGGCAAGCCGGAAGAATCTGAATTGTATAAAAGAATTTCTTCTACCGATACTTCGTATATGATGCCCGACCCGGGTTCACATTTGGGGGCTTTGAATAATTATGAAATCCGGCTATTTAAAAAATGGATTGAGCAAGGGGCTAAATACGAAACACATTGGGCTTTTGTAGTGCCGCAAAAAAACCCGTTACCAAAAATCAGCAATAAGGATTGGGTAAAAAATGAAATTGATTATTTCGTTTTACAAAAACTGGATGAAAAAAATTTAACCCCTAACGAAGATGCAGATAAAGAGAGATTGCTAAAAAGAGTTTCATTAGATATTACCGGGTTGCCGCCAACATTAGAGCTGATGGATAAGTTTCTGAATGATAAATCAGCCAATGCATATGAGAAAGTGGTAGATGAATTAATGAATTTGCCGCAATACGGAGAAAAGATGGCTGTGCATTGGTTAGATGTAGCAAGATATGCTGACAGTTACGGCTACCAGGATGATAATATAAGAACTCAATGGCCCTGGAGAGATTGGGTAATTCATGCATTTAATAAAAATATTCCATACGATCAGTTTCTCACCTGGCAGATTGCCGGTGATATGCTGCCCAATGCAACTAAAGAGCAAATATTGGCAACGGGTTTTTTCCGAAATCATAAATACACAGAAGAAGGTGGAGTGATTGATGAAGAATACCGCATTGAATATTTAATTGATAAAACAAAAACATTCAGTAAAGGAATTTTAGGACTTACCATCGAGTGTGCCCAATGCCATGACCATAAATATGACCCATTTAAACAAAAAGATTATTATTCTTTATTTGCATTTTTTAATAACACAAAGGAAATAGGATATGAGGGTGATGTAACACAATCGAAACCGGCAAAAAATCCATTAATGACGATCAGTGATTCAGATATAAAATCTGTTTTATCATTCATCAATAAAAAAGATACCGGTAATATGACTGTATCGGTTATGGGAGAAAGAGATACACTTCGAAAAACATTTATCCTGAGTCGTGGTGTTTATAATATGCCTTTATCGGAAGTTCAACCCGAAGCCATTCCGGCGGTAATGAAATTTGAAGAAAATAAATTTCAAAGAAATAGAGTTGGACTTGCACAGTGGACCGTTGATAAAAAGAATCCATTAACAGCAAGAGTATTTGTCAACCAGCTTTGGCAGGAAATTTTTGGAAGAGGTCTGCTTAAAACAACAGGTGATTTTGGAATGCAGGGCGAATTGCCTTCTCATCCTGAATTATTAGATTGGCTTGCTGTTGATTTTATGGAAACCGGTTGGGACATTAAACAACTTGTAAAAAAGATATTATTATCTGCCACATATCGTCAGTCCGTAAAAGTTTCAAATGATAAATTAAAGATAGATCCTGAGAATGTTTATTTATCACATGGCCCAAGGACCCGGTTAAATGCAGAGTTTGTACGGGATATTGTTTTATCCGGTAGCGGACTGTTAAATAAAACACTCGGCGGCCCGAGTGTAAAACCATATCAGCCCAAAGGCATGTGGGAATCGGCAACTTCCGGTCGGGGTGTATTGGCAACTTATAAACAAGATGAAGGAGATGCATTATACAGAAGAGGGATGTATACATTTATTAAACTCACTGTACCGCCGCCATCTATGATGCTGTTTGATGCCAGCAACCGGGATCAGTGTGAAGTAAAACGTTTGAATACAAATACGCCATTGCAGGCATTGATAATGATGAATGATCCAACGGTACTGGAAGCATCGAGAGTGCTGGCACAAAAACTAGTGAGTGAACAAACAACAACTGAAGAAAAAATTAATAAAGCGTTTCGTATTATTGTTTGCCGCAAGGCATCGGAAAAAGAATTTACAATTCTTAAAAAATATTATGATGAGCAATTCCTTTTATTTGAACAAAAGAAGCTGAATGCACTGGCAACCCTCAAGGTGGGAGAGTTTCCTTTGAATGAAAAATTAGATATGAATAGATCTGCTGCAATGATGAAAGTGGTGAATACAATTTATAATCTTGAAGAAACGATTACAAAATCTTAGTCATGCAAAAAGAAATTCTGGAACACGGACTAAACCTCAACCGCCGCCGGTTTTTATCAAAACTAAGTCTTGGTATAGGCAGCGTTGCTTTGGGGTCTTTATTAATCCCCGATTTATTTGGTGGCGGCAGTCAAGAGGAATTTGCTATGACTGGTCTGCCACATTTTGCTCCGAAAGCAAAAAGAATTATTTATTTATTTCAGAACGGCGCACCATCGCAACTGGATTTATTTGATTATAAACCTAAGCTCAATGAAATGTTTGGGGAAGATTTGCCTGCTTCTATAAGAATGGGACAGCGGCTAACCGGTATGACTGCTGATCAAAAAAAGTTTCCATTAGCAGGTTCGTATTTTAAATTCAATCAGTATGGTGAGCATCGTGCATGGATAAGTGAACTCTTACCACATACGGCAGCTATTGCAAACGATTTATGCATCATTAAAACATTACATACCGAAGCTATTAATCATGATCCGGCATTAACTTTTTTTCAAACCGGTGCTCAGGTGGGCAATCGTCCAAGTATGGGTTCGTGGCTTAGTTATGGTTTGGGTAGTGAGAATAAAAATCTTCCTGCATTTTGTGTTCTCTTGTCAAAAGGAAAAGGAAATGGACAGGGCGTATATTCAAAACTATGGTCTAATGGATTTTTAGATTCTGTTCATCAAGGTGTACAATTCAGTAGTGGTGAAAATCCGGTTTTATATTTAAATAATCCAGATGGAATAGATAAAATAGATAGAAGAAAAATGCTGGACCGGGTGGCAGAATTAAATGAACAGTCTTATAAAGATTTTGGCGACCCGGAAATTAATACCAAAATAAAACAATATGAAATGGCCTTCCGGATGCAGACAGCAGTTCCGGAAATAACAGATATGACTAAAGAGCCTGAAGATATTATTAAATTATACGGGCCTGATTGCTTGATTCCCGGATCGTATGCGGCAAATTGTTTATTGGCACGCAAACTTTCAGAAAATGGTGTGCGGTTTGTACAACTTTATCATCAAGGATGGGATGGACATGGAAATCTTCCGGGAGAAATCCGCGGACAATGTATGGATACTGATAAAGCAAGTGCGGCATTGATTACTGATTTAAAACAACGTGGATTGCTCGATGAAACTTTAGTGATCTGGGGAGGAGAATTTGGAAGAACTAATTATTGCCAGGGCCCACTTTCAAAAGATAATTATGGAAGAGATCATCATCCACGATGCTTCACCGTTTGGATGGCGGGCGGCGGCGTGAAGCCCGGTGTATATGGCGAGACGGATGAGTTTGGATATAATATAGCAGAGAACCCTGTACATGTTAACGATTTTCATGCTACAATTCTGAACCAGATGGGATTGAATCATGAACAATTAACTTTTAAACATCTTGGCAGAAGGTATCGGTTAACGGATGTAGCTGGCAAAGTGGTTAAAGGTTTGATTGCGTAGCCATTCCATCGGAACGCTGAAAAGCGGTCTGATGGATAATTTAAGTTGTTTATGAACCTAACGCCATTGCTACTATGATACTTTGGTTGCGAC
The DNA here is from genome assembly GCA_031423175.1 of Bacteroidota bacterium. Classification (GTDB taxonomy): domain Bacteria; phylum Bacteroidota; class Bacteroidia; order Chitinophagales; family Chitinophagaceae; genus VBAR01. The sequence goes on along the minus strand of JANPEU010000283.1, from coordinate 6,907 downwards.
AGTTTATTCCGACACTTCGGAACTCGGTTCATCTTTCTATAATTCTATTTGACAAAAACCATCGAAGAGATACTGAATACGCAGATTAAAAACCTCCTCCATGTTCCCGTGGTAAATAAAAAAATGAAAAGAAAGCAATTCATACAACAAGCATCTTTAGCAGCAACATCCATGCTGCTTACTCCTTCGTTTCTGAAATCAAAAGACCATGCCTACCGGCAGGCAAGCATGGACGAAACAATTCTTGGTCACAATAACAAACGCTACCGCATCAATACCAAATGGAGCAAAGCCGATGCGATGCAATACCCCGTTAAAGACTGCCATGAAATGGTACAGGATAAAAAAGGAAGAATCATTTTACTAACCAACGAAACAAAAAACAATGTTATCATTTACGATAAATCAGGAAAACTTTTAACCACATGGGGCACTGAATACCCCGGTGCACATGGATTAACACTGTTTAATGAAAATGGAGAAGATTTTTTATTTATCTGCGATAACAACCGTCACCAGGTTATTAAAACAACTATTGATGGCAGGGTGCTAATGACATTGGATTATCCAAAAGAAACAGGGCAATACGCTAAGCCGGAAGAATATGTTCCAACTGAAACAGCCATAGCAGCCAATGGCGATATTTATGTTGTGGATGGCTACGGAAAAGATTTTGTTATTCAATACAATCATAAAGGAGAATATATCCGGCATTTTGGTGGAAGAGGGGAAGAAGAAAAGTTTTTGAAAAATGCACATGGTGTTTGTATTGATACAAGACATAAAAGTAACCCGATGCTGATTGTTACATCAAGAGAACAAAATTGTTTTAAGCGCTACAGCATGTCAGGCGAATTTATTGATACCATTTCATTACCGGGTGCATGGGTGTGCAGGCCTGTTATTAAAGGAGACTATTTATATGCAGCAGTACTGCAAAGTCAGAGTAATCTTTGGAAACAGTCGGGGTTTGTAACGATACTCGATAAAAATAATACGGTTGTATCAAACCTGGCAGGCAGCGAACCCAATTATAAAAATGGCAAGCCTGAAGAAATGTATCAAACCATTAAAGCATTTCAGTACCCGCATGACGTGTGCATTGATGATGATGAAAATTTATATGTAGCACAATGGAACTCAGGAAAAGCATATCCCTATAAATTAGAACCGGTAGCCTGATGTATAAATTAATTTTAATCCTGACTGGCAGTATCTCTTCCTTTTTTAGTTTGGCTCAGGATGGTTTTCAGCTTGCCCGGCCTTTTGTAAAATATGAGTCCGTTTTTTTTAAAGACTCTGCAAAACTGGAACTGAAATTTGCACAACGTGGCGCTAAAATTTATTACACGACTAATCACAAAATGCTTTCAGAAAAATCAAAAGAACCTTCTGAAAAAAGTTTCCTTTATAAAAACCCCATAATTTTTAAAACTCTTTTTACTACAATTAAAGCAAAGGTTTTCAGCAAAGAATTTCAACCTTCAGAAACGATTGAACTCTCTTTTGCAAAAGAAGGGAAACAAATAAAAAAAATTAGTACTTCATCTCCCAATAACAAATACCCGGGTAGTGGCGATAGCGCTTTATTTGACAATAAAGGCGGCATAGAAAATTTAAATTCAAAAACATGGATGGGGTTTGATGCGGATAGCATAAACCTGATAGTTGAGCTTTCAAAAAAAGAAGCAGTCGGCTCTGTTCTGATTAGTTTTCTTCAAAATGAAGATAGTTGGATTTTTCTGCCAGAGTTGATATTGATCTCCTGTTTTGATGAAAGTAAAAATTTATTTCTCCCATTTGGTAAAGAAGTTATATTCAACAAAGAAAATTCTTCATCCAAAATAAATTTTCGACTTATATTTCCAGACCTGAAAAATATTAAATCACGGAAATTGATGATACAAATAATGCCGGTTAAAAAAATTCCTGACTGGCATCCGGGTAAAGGACAGCATGCCTGGTGTTTCATTGATGAAATTAAAGTATATTGAAAAATTGAACAGAAGTAAAAACATATTATTTAATATAACATTCGCTGCTAACTGCTTTCTTGTATTCTTATTATTATTTGAAAGCAGGATTATATTACCCCCCTGGCTACAAGTAGGTGGTCGTATGCACCCGTTGATTTTACATTTCCCTATTGTATTTATTGTTCTTTATGTATTCTGGGTTTTATATTTCCAAAATAAAATTGCCCCACAGGAAACAGCTTTAAATATTGGTGAATGGCTACTCCTTTTTTCTGCACTTTCTTCAGTTTTTACTGCACTGATGGGTTTGTTTTTATCAAGAGAAGATGGTTATGATGCAGAAACGTTACTCTGGCACAAATGGAGCGGAGTGGGAGTTTCATTATTAATGCTTTTGTGGTATAGTTTTAGAAACAGATTAGTTAAAACAAAAACAGGTGTAGTCGTAGTAACGTTGGTTTCTTTTGCTGCAATCATTTTTACTGGTCATCAGGGGGCAGATATTTCACATGGTCAAAATTTTTTACTGGCGCCAATCCTGCTTGAAAAAAAACAACAACAAATTTTATTGGAAGATGCAGAAGTATTTGCACATATGGTAAAGCCTGTTCTGCAAACAAAATGTATTAGCTGCCACAATGATAAAAAAGCAAAGGGCAAATTAATAATGGAAACAGAAGAGCTTTTGCTGAAAGGAGGCAAGTCGGGTAAATTATGGGATAGCACTGAAACCGATTTTGGATTGATGTTAAAAAGAATTCACCTGCCACTTGAAACAAAAAAACATATGCCCCCGCAGGGTAAGCCACAATTAACAGAAGATGAAATAACCGTTTTAAGTAACTGGGTAAAAAATGGTGCTGATTTTAAAATTAAAGTAGCTCAGTTGGAGGCAAATAATGAATTGAGAAAAATTGCCGAAAGGATTTTTAGTACTGTCGAAACGGATGATTATGATTTTGCAGCTATGGATGAAAGCAAGGTTCAGTCGTTGAATAATAATTACAGGATCGTTTTCCCGTTATCCAAGGGTTCGCCTGCGTTAGGCGCCGAGTTTTTTAGTGTTTCTCAATTTAATTCAGATGGTCTAAAAGATTTATTGGCAGTAAAAAAACAACTGGTTTCTCTTTCCCTCAATAAAATGCCAGTAAAAGATGATGACCTTAAAACAATTGGCCAGTTCACTAATCTCAGGAAACTGAATCTTTCATTTACCAATATCACTGGCACTACCATCAACGAATTAAGCAGGCTTAAAGAATTAAAACAACTTTCTTTATCAGGTACCGGAATAAAGGCAGAAACATTAAAGAGCCTTTCTTCGCTAAAACAACTCACTAAACTTTTTTTATGGAGTACTGGCTTAAAGGAAACCGAAATAGCTCAATTAAAACAAAACAATAAAAATATAATTATAGAAACAGGCTTCCGTGGAGATACGCTAACACTAAAGCTAACGCCGCCTATTTTAGAAAACGAAGAACAAATAATAACTAAACCGATTGCCCTTAAACTAAAACATTATGTCAATGGTGTTACCATACGTTACACTTTCGATGGTACAGAACCCGATAGTATAAATTCTCCGGTATATAAAAAAGACCTTACCATCAGTAGCAATATTCAATTAAAGACAAAAGCATTCAAGCCGGGTTGGTTTAGCAGTGATGTCGCAGAAAATTATTTTTTTGCAGCTAAGTTTAAACCCGATTCTGTAATTCACTTAATGCCTCCCGATGAACAATATAAAGATGCAAAGAATAAAACACTGATTGATCTTGCAAAGGGTGATAATAATTTCCGCAGCGGTAAATGGGTTGCTTTCCGTCAAAACAGAATGGAAGCTTTATTGGTATTCAGTCAGCCTTCTGCTGTTTCAAGTGTTACAATAAGTACGTTGGTCGACATCGGCGCTTTTCTTATGCCGCCACAATCTATTGAAGTGTGGGGTGGAAAAAATCCAAAACAATTAAAACTATTGAACCGCATTACACCAGAACAGCCTACGATGGTTAAGGCATCATATCAAAAAGGATATGAAGTAAGATTCAATCCTGCTACAGTTAAGTATATCAAAGTAATTGCGAATCCTGTTTCAAAATTACCGCCATGGCATCCGGGCAAAGGTGATAAGGCCTGGATTTTTACAGATGAAATTTTTATTAATTAAGAATCATAACGATTCTTTCAGATGTCCCATTCCCTGTTCAGGCTTCGCTCCTTTTACTGTTGCAAAAAAATTAATTATATGTTTAAAGTCTGCTGCTTCATCATCGGAAGTATAAAAAGGTTCAGCAACTTTCACTTCTTTTTTGCTAAAATCAAAACCGACCATCAGTAAAGGAACCTTTGCCTGTTTGGCAATATGATAAAAACCCGTTCTTAATTTATCTACTTTTTTTCTTGTTCCTTCCGGCGACATCGCCAAAATAAACTCGTCATTCTTATTATACATATCGACTACTTGCTCTACCGCACCATGACTGCTGGAACGATCGACAGGAACACCCCCCAATATTCTGAAGAACCAACCAAATGGCCCGTCAAACAATTCTTTTTTACCTAAAAATTTTGCCTTACCAATTTTTAATTGGTCCCTTGCAGCAAAACCAACAAGGATATCTTTCCAGCTAGTATGTGGCGCTACTATAAGCACTGCTTTTTTCATCCCTTTCGGAAAGCTTCCGTTTGTTTTCCATCCATTCAATTTCCACCAAATTTTCCAGAACAGTTTCATTTTATATTCTTACAATTTAAAAGGTGAATTTAACGAAATGCAACCAAGCGGCGGATTATATTTGTCTTTAAAATTAATTAACCCAATTGGCACGAAGCAATAGCCGCAAACAACTGCGAAACGGTTTTATTTTTATAATTCTGCTGGCATTAATTACCCGTGGTGTTTTTTTTACTATTGACTGGCTTCAATATCGCAAAGCAAAATTTGTAAAGTATAAAGAGTTTGGTATCGCCATTCCAGAAAACTATTCTATTCATGGCATTGATGTAAGCCGCTATCAGCAAATGATAGCCTGGGATGCTGTGAAAGAAATGAAAGTAAAAAAAATTCAAATTGGTTTTACTTTTATAAAGGCTACGGAAGGTATTGGCAATATTGATCCGCATTTCAAACGTAACTGGAAAAAATCGAGAGAAGCTGGTATTATTCGTGGGGCTTATCATTTTTTTATTGCTTCGAAAGATGGTAAAAGTCAGGCAAAAAATTTTATAGACAAGGTAGATCTTGAGCCGGGTGATTTGCCCCCTGTATTAGATGTTGAACAATTAAATGGCACTTCATCTGTCAATTTAAAAAAAGAACTGAAAGAGTGGTTAGATGCCATTGAATTTAATTATGGAGTAAAGCCCATCATTTATACCAATGTGGACTTTTATAAACAATACCTGGGTAGTGATTTTGATAAATATATTTTATGGGCTGCCCACTATTATGAATATCAACAACCACGCATTACCCGCAACTGGGCTTTTTGGCAGCATAGTGACGAGGGTCGGGTAAATGGCATACTTTCAAAAGTTGATTTCAATGTATTCAATGGCGACAGTACAGAATTTGCTGAACTACTGATAAAATAAATTTTTGTTTATGGAAAATAAATTCCCTACACCAACCGGTTCGGATGATGATAAAGATGTAAAAAAATACTTTGTAAAAATTTTATATTCTATTAGTTGGGGAGTGATCTGGATCATGGCATTTATTACACTGGGAATATATAATGAACTTGCATTTATTGGTGGCAAGCCTTTTCTTTATAATATATTATTTTACGTTCTAATCCTCGTTGCACTAATTGCATTAATACGCTACTATTATAAAACCTGGAAGGGGTAATTAATAACTCTTGTTTTTGAAAATACCCTGAAGATGGTATTGCCGTAAACAATTTGTTCTGTATTTTAGGCATTGAAATTAATGTATGGAATTAAAATCGATTTCACGTTTAATAGCCATAATCGGAACTTTTATCATTTGGTCTGTTAAGTTTGGTATTCGCCCCTTCACTCATTTTGAAGAGCCAACACAATTTATATTGGGCATAGCCCCTAATCTGCTGGGTTCTTTTCTTATTCCTTTTTGTGCTTATTGGTTTTTTAATGGCAGGTATAATTTGCTGGCAAAAATTTTCCGTATTCAATCTTTACTCGATCTGCGTTTTGTTTGTATCCTTGGTTTCGGTATGCTTATTATAAATGAGTACCTGCAATTGTTCCCGGTCTTTGGCCGCACATTCGATTTCTTTGATATTATTTCATCGGCTACCGGATTGTCGGTTTCTTATTTTGTTTTTGGAAAATTATTGACCCGTTATCAGTTACAGTCCAATTAACTACTATGGTCTTCAATGATGACCCACTCTCCCTTTATTTTTTGAAACAATAAAGTGAAATGTCCACCAATATCGCCAACGCTTCTTGTCAAATGCCATTTACCCACTACATGATAGTAGTTTTTTGAAAGCGGTTTTACGGTTATTAAAGTAAATTGGAGTTTGCCCATCGTCGCAGTATCAGGATAATTCTTTTTATAGTTGTTCAGTGTATTTTGCCAGCCATACGTAACTCCGCTTTTACCAATAAACATAAGTGAATCACTATGCCAGTAGCCTACCATAAATGCATCTACATCGCCGCGGTTCCATGCAGCATTTTGAGTAGCTAATATTTTTCTTACGGTAGCTTCCCCGCCTGCAGTACGGGCAGGGGTTGATTGGGCAAATATTTTTTCTGTGCTGAACAAAATAAAAAGAAAGATTACTTTTTTCATATCAATTATGTATTAAAGAAACAAGTTAATAAGAAAACAAATATTGATGATAAAATACTCCTCCAATTAATTTTTATTTGATACTATTATTGGGCAGAAAGAAACTGAAAGTAAATTTTAGTAATTTGTACAATTAGGAAGA
>JANPEU010000282.1:0-3167 GCA_031423175.1 Bacteroidota bacterium | reverse complement strand
ATGAATCAGAATATGACACTTATCAGTGGCATACCCCCCTGGATGCAGATGTATTTTGATGAACTGATAAAAAGAAAAGGGAAAAAGATTTCTGAGATTTTTCCAAACTTCAATGTGATGGTGCAGGGTGGTGTAAATTTTGAACCTTACAAAGCCAGGCTGTATGAAAGTATCGGGAAAAAAATTGATTGTATTGAATTATTTCCTGCAAGCGAAGGATTTTTTGCATTTCAGGATTCTCAAACAGCCGAAGGGCTTTTATTAAATACAAACAGTGGAATCTATTACGAATTTATACCCACCAATGAATATTATAATGATAACCCAACCCGTTTGTCTTTAAAAGACGTGAAGGTTGGTGAAAATTATGCTCTCATCATCAACAGCAATGCAGGGTTATGGGGGTATGATTTAGGCGATACAGTCAAGTTTGTTTCAACAAATCCATACCGACTTGTTGTAACCGGACGTATCAAACATTTTATATCAGCATTTGGTGAACATGTAATAGGCGAAGAGGTTGAGTATAGTTTATTAAAAGCAGCGAAAGAGGAAAATATTCATATCACAGAATTTACAGTAGCTCCCTTTGTAAATAAATCGGATGGCAAATCGTATCATGAATGGTTTATTGAGTTTGAAAACAAGCCGGACAACCTGAATGACTTTATTTTGAAAGTGGATGAAAACTTAAGGCAAAAAAATGTGTATTACGATGATTTGATCAGCGGGAATATTTTATCGCCTTTAAAAATAACACCTATCCGTAAAAATGGGTTTATTGATTATATGAAATCCATCGGTAAATTGGGTGGGCAAAATAAAGTGGCAAGATTGAGCAACGATAGAAAGATTGCTGATGAGTTGATGAAATGGAGTGAAGAGTAATTATTAATTAATAATTATTAATTAGTAATTTAAAACCAGAATTTATGAATTCAGAAAACACTATAAAACGCATTGCTCTCTTTGGATCTACCGGTTCAATTGGTACACAGGCATTGGAAGTGATAGCGGCACATCCCGATAAATTTTCAGCCGAAATTTTAACTGCGCAAAACAGCGATGAACTTTTAATTCAACAGGCTTTAAAGTTCAATCCAAATGTGGTTGTAATCGGAGATGAGAAAAAATATCAGAAAGTAAAAGATGCGTTGGCTGCTACCGATATTAAAGTGTTTGCAGGAGAAAAAGCATTGGAAGAAGTGGCAGCAATGGATTGTTATGATTTAATGCTTGCGGCAATTGTTGGTTTTGCCGGATTAAAACCTGCATTAAAAGCAATTGAAAATAAAAAAGCAATTGCCTTGGCAAATAAAGAAACATTGGTTGTAGCCGGAGATATTATTATGCAGAAAGCTGTTGAAAACCGGGTGCCAGTTATCCCGGTCGATTCGGAGCATTCTGCAATTTTTCAATGTTTGGTTGGTGAATCAAGAAACCGAATTGATAAAGTAATACTTACTGCATCGGGTGGACCATTTCTTGGAAAGAAACCCAATTTTCTGGTGAATGTAAAACGGGAACATGCATTACAACATCCCAACTGGGTGATGGGTGCAAAAATTTCAATTGATTCATCTACATTAATGAATAAAGGGCTTGAGATGATAGAAGCGAAATGGCTGTTTAATCTGAAACCCGAACAGGTTCAGGTTATTGTTCATCCGCAAAGTATTGTGCACAGTATGGTACAGTTTGAAGATGGAAGTATAAAAGCACAAATGGGGTTGCCCGATATGAAACTGCCGATTCAGTATGCATTGGCTTTTCCCCATCGCATTCCAAATAATTATCCAAGATTTGAATTTAAAAAATACGGGACACTGAATTTTGAAGAACCAGATTTAAAAACATTTCGGAATCTTGTGTTGGCACAGGAAGCATTGTTCAAAGGTGGAAATTTGCCCTGTGTTTTAAATGCAGCAAATGAAGTTGCTGTTTATGCTTTTTTAAGAAACAGAATTGGATTTCTCGAAATGACGGAAGTAATTGAAAAAACAATGCTGAATATTCCATTTATTGAGAAGCCAACACTGGAAGAATATTTTGAAAGTGATGGCGAAGCAAGAACTTTTGTGGCAGACTTGATAAAATTATAATATATCTCTTTCACCTACATGTCCTGATGATTTGGGGAATGGAAAGAAAACGAAGAAACTTTAAATATTTATACTGCAATCCATATCCGGATTTCCCTGATATTTGCAAATTATTTTAAGACTCTGAAATATTCACCTGTTCAAAGCAGCATAAAGTTTTTATATGTATAATTTATTAGTTATTGATTGGACTACGATTGGTATAAAGGCTGCACAATTTATTCTATCGTTTTCTATATTAATTGTTTTACACGAGTTTGGGCACTACATCACAGCTAAATGGTTTGGCTGCCGTGTGGAAAAATTTTATTTGTTTTTCAACCCCTGGTTTTCATTATGGAAAAAGAAAAAAGGTGAAACAGAATATGGATTGGGATGGATTCCATTGGGAGGATATGTAAAAATTTCCGGAATGATAGATGAGAGCATGGATAAGGAAGCCATGAAACTTCCTGCACAGCCTTATGAATTCAGAAGTAAACCAGCATGGCAGCGGTTAATTATTATGCTGGGTGGTGTTATTGTAAATATTATTCTTGCTATCCTGATTTTCATTATGATTTTATGGGCATGGGGTAAAGAATATATGCCCCCCCAAAATGCAAAATACGGTATCACAACAGACAGCCTTGCTAAAACAATAGGATTAAGAGACGGTGATATTCTTATGAAGGTGGATACAACCTCACTTAAAGATTTATTATCATTAAGGCGTGAAATAATTTTAAATGAAGCCCATTCTCTTACAGTTAAGAGGGGAGATAGTTCTATTGTGATTCAGCTTCCCGAAGGTTTAGTAAGAAAACTCAATACACGTAAAGCCGGCAACCTGGTAGATGTGAGGATACCTTTTATTATAGATAGTTTCGATAAAAACTCAAACGCTGATAAGGCAGGTTTTAAATTTGATGACCGGATTATTGGTATAAACAATTTGGAAACTCCTTTCTACCATGAGGTAAGGGAAGCAATTAAGGGTAAAAAAAATTTTTCTTTTAAAATTAAAATACAAAGAGGCTCGGATACTCTGATAAAAGATTATACGCTGAATGAGGAGGGAGTATT
>JANPEU010000281.1:0-2769 GCA_031423175.1 Bacteroidota bacterium | reverse complement strand
CTTTTTTTGTTGTAGTATTTTCTGAATTAGAGCTCCCTTTTTTAGGTTCATCAGGGCTCACTACCCACTACCCGACGATAAAGATCGGGGCTGGTTACTTTTTTTATTTGCTGTCCATCGTTGCAAACGATGGACAACGATTCAGCTTCCTTTTATTTATTCAGCATTCTACGAAGAACGGGAAAGAATTTTTCTGCTTTCTAACTGTTGTGCTGCTGCTGATTTAAAGTTTAAAAACCAAAACGACACTAATAATAATATGATTCGCTTATACATCTGTTAACTCCTTCCAATTTATTTTAGTAATAGCGTAATGCAAATAACTACATAGCATTCAAAGCATCTATAAAAGTATCATATAAACTCACACATGTTCCTACGTTGCTAAATTGGGTATTTTTTTTGGTTGCTATACCAAAAGATTGCTCATTTTCAGAATATATAATTAAATATCCATTACTTTCTGATGCAGCATCTTCATCTAATACTACCCAATAATCTTCTATGGTATTTGTTACAGGATCTACAAGTTTTCTCTTAACAGGAGTAATCAAATATTTATCGATATTGCCATAATTGATACTATGCCAATTATTAATATCTGGTTTCTGCACCAACTCCTTTATTATAAAGTTTTTAATAATTTCTTCATTCATTCTTTTCATTATTTAAATCAAGGGTCAATTATTGGAACGTGGTAATTTGTTGTAGGTTTCCTTAAATTACCAGGATCAAATATTTCAATATTAATATGAGGAACTTTATCTAACAGATCACTATCTGTCATTCTAAATTGCTTTAGCCCATCTGCAGACCTATATACACCTGGTGCAATTTCTTTATATCCTTTGCCTAATATTCTTTCTGCAAGTTTTAATGCTTGAGTTGCTTTTCTTGCCTTTGCTGTTAGATTTACCGTTTTAACTACAAGCTTTGTTCCTGTAGCCGCCCATCCAGCAATAGGTATCATTGCTGCAGCACTCAATGCTGCATTTGTTTTATCTCCTCTTGCTAAATAAATTAATGCATTTGCTCCGTCTGCTATTTCGCCTACTAGAGGAATTAAACCTACCAAGTCTATCCCTGTTTGAACAAAATCCAGTACTCCGCTCCAAAAACCACCACTTTTCTTTTTTCGAGTAGTAGTTACCACAACTTCCTCCAATACTTTTTCCTCAGCTAACTTACCAGTTGGACAATCAGCACAAAGCACAGGTACCGGAAGAGGTGTGGGCTTAATTGTTGAATCAGCTGTTAATCCGAGAGGGTCATTAAAAAAAAGAGGGTTGTCATTGGCAAAAGTATAAGGACTCCAACTTTCTGACATATCAGCAATTGGGTCTATCTGATGGAATCTTCCTATTTGTGGGTCATAGCTTCTATATTCTGTTGCATAAAATTCCAGCCCACTGCCATCACTAAATTCCTTGTTACTTAATTCTGTTCCATCATTGAACTTGTATTTGTTTTCAGGATTTCCGAAGGCAAGTGCTTTCGAACTAATCCCCGCCATGGTCAGCCCAAACGGATAGTAATGCGTCTCTTCCAATATCGCCCCCCGGTTATGAATTACCTGTAAATTATCAAAGAACACATTGTACTTACTTTCATTACTTACGTAAACATAAATGTAGCCATTTTTTGGAATATTAATTACAGGTATTGTTGATAGATTATGATTTTTAAAAGTACCAGTTGTATTTACTGCTGTACCCACCATGTCAAAGCCACCGTTTACGTACTTAAACTGTTCATCAAATATTATCCAGTTAATAGATGCTTTGGGTGTGCTGCTGGTTTGTGATGGTTGATTGCCTATTAAACCATTTATGGTTGTAGGAAAGCCAGCTTGACCAGTTATATCTGTACCCGTTACTCCTTTTGCACTTACTATTGCTGTGCCTGCAAATGCACTGATAAGTTCGGAAAGAATAACACTGTTGGTTGTACCTGTATAGCCACTGCCACTTGGTTTTTTATGATAACTCTTTCCAAAAATATTTATGTTATCACCAGCCATTACTTTTAATACAATACCCAATCCGGTTTTGTTTGGGTTTGTATTGGTAGTTGCATTCAGTTGGTATAGCCTTACGCTGTTTGCTGTTGTATTACTGTAAGGATTATTATTGTACGGCGGGTTGCCATTATTATTTTGATATACGGGTATGCCGGTAGCTACCGATTGGTTTACAATTTTTGTTGCATCAATGGAATAATACAGGCTTTCGGTAGTTACTGCTGTACCGACGGTGCCGCCTGGTGGAGTTACTGATGTGTTTTCTAATGTTGTTGCAGGGTAAACATCTTGCTGTTGTTCATCTGTCAATACCATTCTTACATTTCCTAAATGGTCTTTAAGCATGTAGTCGTATTGCAAACTTGCAGGTACTGAACCATTAGCTTCTTTAAATCTTACTCTGCCTTCTTCGTGGCCAAAAAATTGTAGATTATCTGTATAGTCTGTTGTTGCAGCATTGTTATCTGTTTTGCTTTCGTATATAAACCCGCCGAGGTATAAAGTGGTAGTAGTGGTTGTAATATTATTATTTGCTGCGGTTGGTAATTCATCCGTTTGTTTTTTTATTTTACTTCCTGCCGCATCGTAGGTGTAGGAAATTGTTCCTTTGCCTGTAACTGTTATTACACTTGGTAAGTTTAAATAATTATAAGTTATACTGCTGATGGCTTTATTATTATCCAAATTCATATTGCCATTTACATCGTAACTTTTTTATTCGATGATTCCTATTGCACGGGGTTACTGCT
>JANPEU010000280.1:0-1935 GCA_031423175.1 Bacteroidota bacterium | reverse complement strand
TCTTTGTTTGCCGAAAATAATAATGAAGTTTTGGTGAGGGTATTAACCGAATCGTTATATAAAAACTTATGAGCCTGATAATCCAGCAACATGCTGAAGTTATTTCTTACTATATCCTGGCTTTGCTGGAATACGGTGGATTCTCCACCCTTGTAATTGCGTATATCTTTGTCATATAATATTATGCTGTCTCTATCTTCTTTTTTCAATAATCGATAGCCTCCCGCATTTTTAAGTTGATCCATAGTACCTTCTGTAGTAGATGCTGTCATGAAAGACCGTGAATAATTTACTAATTGAATAAGACAGGAGGTGTTTTTCCAGTTTTTCAGCAAGGTATCATAACAAGAGGACATGTCCTTCAGGACAATTTTTTTTTCATTATTGAAATCGATGATTCTTGAAAAAATAGGTAAGTTAACTTTCAGGTCATCATAAAAAGACCGGATATATTCCTTGCCCCGCTCTTTTTCAATCTTATGCTCCAGTTGATACTCTGCCAAAAAACCACAGAATACAGCGAGGAACAACATGAGAAATTCCCAGAAATAATGAGTCCATTTTTTTCGGGCGGTATGGGTGTGTGCATGTACTTCCATGGTAATAATTATTGAATTAAGAATTATGAGTTATGAATTGCTGAAAGCTATTCTTAATTATGCATTCATAATTCATAATTGGGTTTTATTACAGGCGATATTCTTTTTGGAGCAATAAAATCAATTCATTTGCCATCTTTAATTGTTTTTGAAGTTTCTCGATAAATTGTTTGCATGTAATCCTGCAATGACTGATAATATTTGCATATTCTGACCATAGCGCAGGATCTGCCCGGATCACCCGGACTCCTTTTGGAGGCAGTTTAATAAGTCCTGCTTCAACCAGGTCATAATCAGAGAATGAAAATAATTTTTCTTCATACTCCCGGCCACGATTTCTGTAAATCAGAAACCGGTCAAGATTGACTCTGGTGTTTTCTTGTTCTCTCCAGTATAGAGAAATTTCGCGGATAACCTTTTGATTCCGGATCAGCCGGAGATTGCCGGCATTTTTTAGTTGCATGGCTGTTACTTCATTGAATACTACATTCAGTCGTGGTAATGGGTTCCATGCATCTATATAATGATACGGCAAAAAATCAACAGGGGGATTATTGTACAAATAAAAAAGGGCACTATCCTGATATTGATTAGCCTTAGAGGCTTCTGAAATACTTTTATTAATTTCTATCGTATCTTCTCCGATATCTGCAATTAAGGACTGCATAAATTTCTTTTCCCTTTTATATTCAATTTGATGCTCCCGGATATTTTCTGCAATGAACCCGCAGAACACTGCGAGGAACAACATTAAAAACTCCCAGAAATAGTGGGTCCATTTTTTTCGGGCGGTATGGGTGTGGGCATGTACTTCCATAATATTTTATTTCAGGTGATATTCTTTTTTAATCAGTTTAATTAAACTGTTTGCTTTCTCTCTGGCATCATTTATTGCCCAATTAATTGGCCCTCCAACCTGGGTACGCAGATTAGAAATATAATTGGCAAGTTTTATGAATTGCTGTTTATCTGCTGAAAGAAGCATGGGGGATATACCACTTATAAAAGAACCGTAAGGATTAAATCTTTCATAGTAATTAAAATTGAAAAGACCGAAAGAAATGTTTTTTACCTCAGTTCTTACTTTTTCATAACCCGGCAGCACCGTATTGTTCAACGAATTCAACACTTTCCAATATACAGCAAGGCTATCAGTAACCGCTTTATTTCTTATAAGGCGCAGGTTGCCTGAGTTTTTTAACTGGCTCATTGTCCGGTCTTCAATATTTAAATCAACAAACTGTGAACAGCGGGGAATAACTCTGTACATCTCCCTGACTACAGCCGGAGACACAATGTCCCCATGATACATCAATGGAGCTTATATATCATGGGG
>JANPEU010000279.1:0-1617 GCA_031423175.1 Bacteroidota bacterium | reverse complement strand
TAGTTAATCCCGAAAATGTGTAAGAAAACCCCAGTTGTCAATTCCGGTTTTATATAAAAGAACAGAGGAATATTTATAATCTGTTGGATAATCACATAAACCAGCACGTACAGGGTTTTCGTGAATATATTTCAGTTTCTGAATTAACACCTTCTCTGACCATATTTCAACTGACAAAGCATTGCGTTCCCAAAACTGATATTTTCTATCTTTTGCATTTAGAAGATAGGGCTTCAATCCCTCCAAATTATTTACCAGCATATCTTTTTTTATTTCCTGAGCAGTATGTCTTAAAAAATCCCGTAGTACATGTTCCCGTATTTTACCTGCACGTAAATGCCATAATAGATGAATATGATTTGGCATTATAACAAAGCCATAAATAATAACCCTCTTATCTTCCACCAAAAACCTCTTACTGTCAATTATCACGTCTTTATTCTTATCCGGTTCAAGAAGTTTTTTCCAACACAGATTTGTTGCTGTAAAAAAATGCGGATACTCTGTTATTATTTCAACCATACTAAAATGAAGTTAGTGGATTTCGTTAAATTCGAAAGTATTCTTGCCATCTATTGTTACTCCGCTGCCTGTGCTGCCGTTTAACTTTCTATCTCCCGGGATCTCGCCTCATCTTTCGTTTAGTGCGCAAGCCACCTATGGCGAAGATTGAGGACGGACCCAATTTTCATAAACAAATAGCATTGCTCGTGTGAAAAAGTGCTATACGTAAGGGGTCAAGTATTTTTGACGAAGGAAGGAGATTGAGACCTTACCCCAAACAGTAAAAAATCGTCAATATGTAAGATCAGACAGCATTTTATGAAAAAATTTTTTCTTGTCTTCAAATAGCTCTCCATTAATTTTCCAAACGTCAAAGTATCCTCCCGTATAAATGGTATCAGCTTCCGTATAGCCTTTGTGACGAATTATCGCATGCTTTATAGAAAAAACGGAGTTAATTTTTGAATTTGGGGAAATTTTTTTAAATCGTGAAATTTCTTTTTCCAATCGATCAATAATTATCTGGCCTTTTATAATAATTGTGTCAAAAAATTCCGAGCTTTTCCAAAAATCTTGTTCATTTCTGGGGACACTAAAATTTACGAAATCCTGATTGCACAATATTATATATTCAGTTTTATTTGCATTCCCAATTATCAATGGTATAAACAAAAAGAAAAGATATTTCATATTTTTTATTTTTTAGTTACGTCCTCTTTTAACAGGGGAACTGACGGGAACAGCTAATCCATTATGTTCTTTTCTTCTAGGCTCTTTGAGTTTCTTTGAGATAGATTTTTCCATTACTAAAGTGGTGTACTTTTCTTCCTCATTTCCAAAGCCCTCAGAATCCGGAACTTTGTTAAAAAAACGTCTTCGATAATCCTCTCTTCGATAAAACCAATTGTATGCGTGTCCAAGCTCATGACCTAATCCATTTGCAGCTGATTGATACAACCTTCGTCCTCTCCCGTTTTCAGTTTTTTCGGGGTCTTCCACCTATCTTTCAAATTAAGTGATGCGTCCAAGAGGGGTTTGCCGTGTGACGGATATGTGAACAGCAGCAACCCCTCGCCTGTAATGTTTTTCAAATTTAAAGTATTCCAAAACAAA
>JANPEU010000278.1:0-12936 GCA_031423175.1 Bacteroidota bacterium | reverse complement strand
AATTCCTTCACCAAAGGGTGATGAGAATGCTCCGTTACAGGCATTGGTTTTTGATAGTGTGTTCAATAGTTTTCGCGGTATCATTGTTTATTACCGCATCATGAGTGGTAAAATAAAAAAAGGAGATAAAGTAAAATTTGTTTCTACCAACCTGGAATATGGTGCTGATGAAGTGGGGATTTTAAAATTAAAAATGAGTGAGCGGCCGGAAGTGTGTTGTGGTGATGTAGGATATATAATTACCGGGATAAAAAATGCGAAGGAAGTAAGAGTGGGGGATACATTGACAATTGCAAATAACCCCAACCCGGAAATGATAAAAGGTTTTGTGGAAGTAAAACCAATGGTGTTTGCCGGAATTTTTCCGGTGGATACAGATGATTTTGGTGAGCTGCGTGAGTGTATGGATAAGCTGCAACTGAATGATGCTTCCTTAACTTTTGAATTGGAAACTTCCCAGGCATTGGGTTTTGGTTTTCGTTGTGGCTTTTTGGGGTTGCTGCATATGGAAATAATACAGGAACGTTTGGAACGTGAGTTTGATCAAACTGTAATTACCACAGTGCCCAACGTAAGTTTTATAGCATACCTCACCAATGGCGAAAAAATAATTGTAAATAATCCAACCGAGTTTCCCGATCCGGTTCGGACAGAACAGATAGAAGAACCATTTATAAAAGCACAGATAATAACCAAGCCCGATTATATTGGAAATATTATGACGTTGTGTTTGGGTAAACGTGGTATTCTTGTTAATCAAAGTTACCTGACACAAACCCGTGTTGAACTGATTTTTGAAATGCCGCTTACCGAAATCGTTTTTGATTTTTATGATAAACTAAAATCACAAACCCGTGGGTATGCATCGTTCGATTATCATCCTATCGGATACCGTGAAAGTGATATTGTAAAAATGGATATTCTGCTAAATGGTGATAAGGTGGATGCATTGAGTGCATTAATTCATCGTGGCCGCTCACAGGAGTTTGGAAAAAAACTTTGCGAGAAATTAAAAGAGCTGGTTCCCCGTCAGCAGTTTCAAATTGCAATACAAGCTGCTATTGGTGCAAAAGTAATTTCCCGGGAAACGATTTCTGCTATGCGAAAAGATGTAACTGCAAAATGCTATGGTGGTGATATAAGCCGTAAAAGAAAATTATTGGAAAAACAGAAAGAAGGTAAGAAACGTATGCGCCAGATCGGAACGGTAGAAGTTCCCCAAGAAGCATTTCTCGCAGTATTAAAACTTGATGATTGATGGTTAATTAATAATTAGTAATTAAGAATTAATAATTAATAATTGCTTTAGAGATAGTGAAGATGCTGTGAGTGGCGGTTTTTTTTTAACACAGAGACCACAGAGGTTTTGCACAGAGATCACAGAGCCGCTCAGTGTTCTCAATTCTTTACTTTGTGTTCTCTGTGTTTAAAATTTTTTCTTCCCATAGTTTGTAAATATTTCCTGAAGAAAAGCGCTGAATATTTTCGAAAGCTTGCTCGCCCATTTTATTTCTTAAAGATGAATTTTCTATTAATTTAATAATTGCTTCCGCAAGCTTTACAGGGGTTTCTTTTTCAACTAATATTCCATCTTCGTTATGGGTAATAATATCTGAAGGGCCACTAAGGCAATCGAAGCTGATACAGGGCACTCCAAAACTCATTGCTTCCAGCAAAACCATTGGGAATGCTTCGAAACGGCTGGCTAAAACAAAGATGGAGGCACTGCAATATTCATCATCAATATTACTGCTTACCGGTTGTTGAACTATTAATTTTCCCTGCAGTTTTTCTTTTTCAATAAAATTCAGCAAGTCTTTTTTCATTTCACCTTCACCGATTATTTTCCATTTCCAATCAGGATGTTTTGTAAAAATTATTTTAGCAGCTTGCATGATAAAATCAATTCCTTTGCGATGAATGAGCCAGCCAACTGAAAGAATTGTTTTTGTATTGCGGATTGTTACAATAGAAGACTGCGAAACCCCTCCTTTGGAGGGGCTTGGGGAGGCTTTGTTTTCTATGAAATTAGGAATGATGCTTACAGGTGCATATTGTTTAAAATGTTCTGCTTCTGTTTTATTTAAACAAACAATGCCATCCAGCTTTGGATAAAAACTGCCGAATAAAAATTTCCAGAAAAAGCTTTTCTTTAGCCAATCAAAATGATGATGCTCCCATGAATAGACTTTGCTGTACTTTTTTACACCAGCCATTATCGCTGCAATTGCAAAAGGATATTCCGTTGCGATAATGGTATCTGCTTTCTGTTTTTTTAATATTGTTTTCAGTTTTTTTATATCGCGGATAAACTGAATTTTCCGGGAAAGCTTATTTCCTTTTTCTGTTATTCCAAAAAAAAGAGGGTATTGTTTAATGCTGACAGAAGAATGAATGGGATAAAAACTTGTGTCAATATCATCCAGTATTATTAAAGTAACCGGATGCTTATTTTCTGCAAAAAGATTAGCTGTGTTTACAATAGCCCGTTCAATGCCACCGGGCACATCGAGCCGGGAACACAATAAGGCGATATGTTTTTTGCCAGTAATCATTTATGCCAGGTTATTGTAAAAATCAATCATATTCTTTGCAAAGGGTTCGCATCGGAATTTTTTTTCATATAATTTTTCATTCTCCAAACCTCCATCAAACAATTTTTCTTTTTGGTTGATACAATTCATCATTTCAATAACTAAGCTTTCTGTTCCGGGTTCGTGATAAAATATTCCGGGTGAATGAAACTGTTTAAAATATTTATTTCCTCCTGTATTTGAAAGCAGCATCGGTTTGCCCAGACTTAAAGTTTCCAGAACAGATAAATCGAAATAGGAATGCCGGTTTGGAATTACAACAAGATCTGAAGCTGAAATAAAACGCTGCGGGTCATCTGTCCAGCCGGTTTCTATCCACCGGGTATTATTCATGGCGGGTAATGAATCTCTATTTCCAATAATAAAAAAATATGACGTTGTATTTTTATCCAAAATTATTTTCGCAGCTTCCACCAGTAAATCAAAACCTTTTACTTCTGATTTTCTTCCTGTAAAACAAAACACAAATGCAGAAGAAGGTATATTGAATTGTTTACGAGTATCAGCGGCAGTTGTTGAAGCTGTTTGTTTTTTTATTCCTGTTGGAATGTAATGAAACTTTTTATGCCGGGTGATATTTGAAAATTCTGGCCAAAATGAATGATACGATTCGGTAGCTTCTTTACAGGCTGATACAATGATATTTGTTTTTTCGAAAGCAAACCAATCAACCTGCTCAAGCCTGTTAAACATTTTTTTACTTAAATCAGCAGGAGAAATATTCCAGACATCTTCAATCAGTTCAAGATGATAAGGTTTTGGTGTATGTGAAGTGAGTAGAATTTTTCCTTTATATTTTTCCAATAGATTCCTGTAGTGCCAAATATCATTTGTTTCATGGAAATGCAACAAATCAAATTGATTAATATAATCAGCAGAAACTTGCGGTTTTTGATATTCTAATTCTTTAAACCATTTTTTTGCTCTGTAATTATTTAACCAGGTAACAGGAAGCAATGCTTTGGTAATTTTTTTTAGAATAGAAGAAGATTGGTTTTTGTTTTCGGTTTCTGGTATGGCTGAAATTGTGTCACTCAAAAAAGAAATTGAATGCGATAAATTCTTCAATCCTTCTTTTAAATGAAATAAATAAGAGTATGGCCCTCCGTGGCGTTCACGAAGAGGATGCGGAAAAAATATTAATACTTTTTTTGTCATTAACACTTTTAGGAAAATTCTGTTTCCACTTTTTTTAATGCAGAAGCAATAACTTGGTGCATATCATAATACCTGAACTCAGCTAATCGTCCGCCAAAAATAATTGTGTCTTCTTGAGTGCAAAGTTCCCGGTATTGTTTATACCGGTTCATATTTTTTTCATCATTGATCGGGTAGAAGGGTTCATTATTTTCATTATGCTCTTCCGGGTATTCCCAGGTTACAATAGTATGATCCAGTTTTTTTGGCTCAAAATATTTATGCTCTATTGTTCTTGTATATGGTATTACCGCATTCGTATAATTAATTACAGCACATTGCTGATAACTTTCTTTTTCAAACAGTTTATCTTCAAAGCGAAGGCTGCGATATTCTAATTTTCCAAATTGATAATCAAATAATGCATCCGGTTTTCCGGTATAAACAATTTTGTCTGCCAACCCGGTCCAATGCTCTTTATTTTCGAGATAATCAGTTGCTGTCTTTACCTCAATACCATTGAGTAAGGCTGCAATCAGTTTATTATATCCGCCAGCAGGGATGCCCTGGTATTTATCATTAAAATAATTATTATCGAACGTAAACCTGAGTGGTAAGCGTTTTATAATAAAAGCGGGGAGCTCAGCTGCTTTTCTTCCCCATTGTTTTTCCGTATAGCCTTTAATTAATGTTTCATAAATATCTCTGCCTACCATAGATAATGCCTGCTCTTCAAGATTCGCAGGTATAAAAATTTTTTCTAGGCTGGTCTGTTCAGTAATTTTTTTAATTGCTTCAGCAGGCTCTGTTATATCCCAGAGTTGCTGAAAAGTATTCATGTTCAATGGCAGGTTATAAAACTGATTATTGAAACTTGCTATCGGTGAATGAATAAAATTATTAAATGGGGTAAGTTGATTTACATAGTTCCAGATATCCTCATCATTTGTATGAAATATATGAGCACCATATTTATGAACTTCGATGCCGTCACGATTTTCATTATAAACATTGCCTCCCCGGTGATTTCTTTTTTCAAGTACCAGGCATTTTTTCCCCAGCTTGTTTGCTTCATGTGCAAATACAGCTCCGAACAAACCAGAACCGACTATTAAATAATCATATTCTTTTTTAGCAATACTCATTTACTGGCAAAAATATTTTTAATAAAGAGAACTGATTCTTTTAATATTTTATTCTTTGCTGCAAAATATTGAAACAAAAAATTAATGCATGTTGTACTTAAAACTACAATAATAAAAGTCCATAACACCGGTAAAGAAAAACTCCTTACCAGCCATGCAACTGGAATAACAACAAGTGAAAAGAGCAAACTGAATAAAATAGTTTTCACCGGTATCGTTTTTTTTATGTCAGGCC
Source organism: Bacteroidota bacterium (assembly GCA_031423175.1). Lineage (GTDB taxonomy): Bacteria > Bacteroidota > Bacteroidia > Chitinophagales > Chitinophagaceae > VBAR01. The sequence continues at coordinate 7,825 of JANPEU010000278.1, read as the reverse complement.
AGGAAAAATAAAGACAGATACTCATCACTAAAAATTCAGTAACCAGGGTTGCATATGCAGCACCTTGTTCTTTCATAACCGGAATTAAACCGAACAAAAGAGCAATACTGCAAATACTGCCTGCCATTACAGCCCAGACAATTTTTCTTTCTTTGTGCATCGGTGTAAGTAATTGCAATACCAGGAAATTAGTTATACAAATCAGTATGGGGAGTGCAGCCAATATTTGAAGAACAGAAATTGAAGGCGAAAAATTATTTCCGGCAATCAAGTATATTATTTCCGGAGAAAGTATGAACAAACCAAAACAAAGGGGCAATGTGAAAGTGAAAATAAATTCAAGTGATAGTTGATAGTAATGATGAATTTTATCCAATTCATTTTTCGCATTTAAAAATGAAATTCTTGGAAAAAGAATTGTGTTGAAGGTTAATAGTAATAGCAAAGGCATCTTGACAATTCTTACAGCAAGAGTATAATAACCCACAGTTGCATCTGCGGTAAGAAAACCAAGAATTATCGTGTCGAAAAAAACATAGATGCCAATAAAAGAAGTGGTTAAAAAAAACCAGGAGAGTGGTTTCAGGTGCTGTTTAAATGAAATAGTGCGGAATGAAAATTTATTTTCTGACAAGACATTAATACATGCGGCAACTGCTATGATGATTTGCGATGCAGTTATAATTCCAAAATAAATTATATAGTCTTCTTTTTTTCTAATAAATACCAGGATGGCAATAATGCCTGCAATGCGGATAAGAATATTTCTTTTAGCTATAAACTTAAATTTTTCCATCCCCTGCAGATACCATTCCAATGCAAATACCTGTGCAAGAATATATACTGAGCCCAACACAATTAATTCTTTTTCATCCTGCATTTTTTTATTAAGCAACACGATGAGGAAGAAAATTAGTATGCCGGCTAGTATGGAAATAAGATGCAAGAATAAAAGCTGACTGGTCAATTGTGAACGTGTTTCTTTATTGTTTCTCTCTTTCGCAATTTCCCGAACGCCATAATAGGATATACCAATTGAGAACAGGGTGAAAATTAGCCCGGCTGTAAATTCAATATAACTAACCTTTCCAATTCCTTCAGGCCCCAGCGTACGTGTAAGCCACGGATAGGTAATAAGCGGAAAAAGTAGCTGTGATAAAGCTAAGGCAGCCTGGTATAGAAATTTATTTTTTAAGTCAGACACGCTGAGTGTGGTTAGAACTGCTAATATAACTGCAAAAAATTAATTGTTAATAGTTAAGTGCTTAAAGTTGCCGTGGTAAGATGATAGTATTATTGCAGTGAGCTACAAAAAATAAACTATAATTGCACTGTAAATTTTAAAAATGAAAAAGGCGGCACCTTATATCTTCTTAGTGGTGATGTTGATTGCTGCAATTGCTCTTAAACGGTGCAAAAATGATAATTCAGTTTTACCAAAACCCCGGAAAGAAAATACAACAACAGATAAAAACCGGGATCGTGGTTTTGACAGACGTGCAACCTATCTTGAATACAGCAAACATGCAGATTGCAGGATGGATTGCCGCAAAATAACAAAGAAGGAAGTGGAAGATATAATGCATAATGGCGAAATCAATTACAGAAAAAGTGATTTGCAAAATGCCCGCTGCCCCCGGTATGCTTTGGAAGGGGTAACAAAAGATAATCAAAAAGTGAGAATTGTATTTGCTCAATGCAATGATCATACAAACGTCGTTACTGTTATTGACTTAGATACTGACTGGACCTGTCATTGCCCCGGCGACAACAATTAGAAAATGAACCTGATGAAAATATTTGTGAATTTTTTTAGAACGATATATAGTCTTTATGGGTTAATTCTTTTTATTGCTATCATGTTGCTCTTATTTCCATTGGTTATTATAGCTTCTTTTTTTGGTCGCATTACGGGTGGTAATATGATTTACAAACTTTGCAATATCTGGGCCGATATATGGTTCTTTCTTGTTTTTATTCATCACAAAAATTATTATGAGCAAGAGCTTGATAAAGAGAAGCAATATATTTTTGTTGGTAACCATCTTTCCTATCTCGATGCGCCGCTGCTTGCAAAAACGATACGCCGCTCCATCCGTGCATTAGGAAGAATAGAGCTGAGCAATACCCCTGTATTTGGATATATTTATAAACGAGTGGTGGTAATTGTGGATAGAAGTGATGCTGAACACCGGGCTAAGAGTGTTCGGAATCTGAAATCAATAATTAAGAAAGGGGTTTCCCTCATTATTATGCCTGAAGGCACTTTTAATGAATCATCGAGTCCTTTAAAAAGTTTTTATGATGGCGCATTTCGTGTGGCCATCGAAACACAAACTACCATCAAACCGTTTTTATTACTCGACGCCTTTGACCGGATGCATTACCGTCATTTGTTTACATTAACTCCGGGAAAAAGCCGTGCAGTATTTTTGTATGAAGTTTCTGTTGACGGAATGACCCTTGAAGATGTACCGGCATTGAAACAAAAAGTATATGAACTAATGGAAAAAAAATTGATTGAGTATAAAGGGAGTTGGATTAAGTAGTGAGTGGTGAATAGTGAGTGGTGAATAGTGAGTAGTGAATAGTGAGTAGTGAGTAGTGAATAGTGAGTAGTGAATAGTATTAGTGAGTAGGGGATACTATCAATAAAGTTTTTTTAGAGTTGAATAAATAAAATATTTCAATATTAATATTGCTTAATTGAATCTGGCATTAGGGTAAAGATTGGGCATTGAATAGTTGAATTAAAAATTTCAAATCGTGTACGCTGAGATAATCATACCTCTTTCGCTTCCTAAAAACTATACATGGTCTGTTCCCGGTCATTTAAAAGATCAGGTACATATCGGTTGCCGTGTGGAAGTTAGTCTGAAGAATAAAAAATATGCAGGTATTGTAAAATCGCTGGATGATAAGATGCCGGTATTTTATGAAACCAAAGACATTTTGAATATACTGGATGTGGAACCGGTAATATTTGAACAACAACTAAAATTGTGGGAGTGGCTTGCCAGTTATTATATGTGCAGCGAAGGTGAGGTGATGGCAGCAGCATTGCCTTCTCATTTCAAACTCAGCAGTGAAACGATTGTTATTTTAAATGAAGAGTATGGTGAAGATTTTTCTGCTCTCGGTCATGATGAATACCTGGTAGCTGAAGCATTGCTGATAAAAAAAGAATTAAAACTTTCAGAAGTTCAGCTGATTTTAGATTCATCGCATGTATATCCGGTCATCAATCAGTTAATCAATAAAAAAGTCTGTCATGTATGGGAAGCGTTAATAAATAAATATGCGCCAAAAAAGGATACTTATATTTTACTCAACCCGAAGTATCATGATGAAGCAAACCTGGAAAAGCTGCTGAATGAGGATAAAAAACTGCAACGGGCAGAAAAGCAAATGGAATTGCTGCTGGCGTATTTATATTTTATAAAAACTGAAGGGGAAGTAACAAAGGCTCAGTTACTGAAAAAAGCAAATGCTACCGATTCGCAACTGAAGGGGTTGATTGATAAAAATATTTTAACAGCAGAAAAAAGAAATGTTGACCGGATTGTTTTTTTACCAAAAGATATAAAGGTTGATTTTGAATTAACCGAATCACAACAGAATTGTTTGAATTCAATTCAGCAATCATTTAAAGAAAAGCCTGTTTGTTTGTTGCATGGCGTAACCGGTAGTGGAAAAACTGAGGTGTATATTAAATTCATTGAGCAGGTTATTAAAAAAGGGAAACAGGTACTTTATCTTCTACCGGAAATTGCTTTGACATCACAAATCATCCGCCGGTTGCAAAAACATTTTGGCGGGCATATCGGAATCTACCATTCCAAATTTTCGCAAAATGAACGGGTGGAAATCTGGAATAAAGTGAAAACGGGTGAACTGAAAGTAGTGTTGGGTGCCAGGTCCGCTTTGTTTCTTCCTTTCTCCGATTTGTCATTGATCGTTTGCGATGAAGAACATGATACATCTTTTAAACAACAGGAACCTGCACCGCGATATAATGGACGAGATGCAGCCATTTATTTTGCATCCTTATTTAATTGTAATGTTTTATTAGGCAGTGCAACGCCATCTCTTGAATCTTATTATAATGCACAAACCGGCAAATATGGTTTGGCAGAATTGCCAAATCGTTTTGGTGATATTCAATTGCCAACAATTACGGTGCTTGATACAAAAGGCATCCCGACAAAAGATAAAACCAAGGTGATGATTTCACCGGGGCTGAGTGAGGCGATTAAAGAAACGATTGCAAAACAAAAACAAGTTATACTCTTTCAAAACCGGCGGGGCTATACACCCTACCAGGTATGTAATGTATGCGGATGGATACCGCAATGTAAATATTGTGATGTTTCACTGACCTATCATAAACTCAATCATAAATTAGTTTGTCATTATTGTGGTACTACCTATCAGCCGTTGCAAACATGTGCAGCCTGTGGCAATCATAATTTTTCGCAAAAGAATTTTGGAACAGAACGGATAGAAGAAGTATTGCAAGAAGAATTTCCCGATGCAAAAATTGCAAGGATGGACATGGATACCGTGCGGGGAAAAAATGCACACGATGTTTTGATTCAGCAGTTTGAACAAAAACGAATTGATATTTTAGTGGGTACTCAAATGGTGGTAAAAGGTTTGGACTTTGATAATGTCGACCTGGTTGGTATTTTAGATGCAGATGCTTTATTGCATTTTGCAGATTTCAGAGTGAATGAAAGGGGTTTTCAAATGATGGAACAGGTGAGTGGTAGGGCAGGGCGGAAGGAGGCGACAGGAAAAGTGATTATTCAAACAACCAATACACAACACCCGGTATTAAATTATGTAAAGGAACATGACTATAAAAAAATGTATGCTGATGAAATTGCAAAACGCAAACAGTTTTTTTATCCGCCGTATTCAAGAATGATTCATTTTACATTCAAACATAAGTTTAAGGAAGTTGTGGAAAGAGCTGCAGTACAGTTTGCTGATTCATTGAAAATAAAGTATAGCATTTATTTGGTTGGACCAGCAGAACCCGTGATTAACCGCATCCGGAATTTATTTTTAATGGAGATGATTATTAAATTACCGAGGGATACAAAACTGATTGCACAATGCAAGCAGGATATACTGGAACAGGTAACTGATTTACATAACAACAAAAGTTTCCGCAGTGTGGTGGTGGTAGTCGATGTGGATGGGGTATAATTTATTTTTTCTTCTTTAATGCTGCCTTTAATAAATTTTCCTTCAGCCGGAATTTTACAATCTTAGTTATTAGTTTTCCAGGCAGTGGTTTATCAAAAGGAAACCGTACGGTGCCTTTTGCGCCTTCATATTTTGTAAGTTCTTTTTGAAAAGCAGTTATAGCAGTTTTAAAAGGATACAATCCGATATGATTTTTATGTGCAGCAAAATAAATAAGCATTCCGTTATACTTATATGCAGGCATTTGATAACTGAGTACTTCTTCGGCATCGGGTGCGGCTGTAGTAATTATTTTGCGAAGTTGTTTCAACAACAATTTTACTTCTGATGGAAATTGAGAGATGTACTCATCAACTGTTTCAATTTTAATTGTTGTTTTTTTCATGTACTTGAAAAGTTAAGGTTGAAAAATTAATTCTTTTAATCTGATGTTAGCTGTTGCCATGTTGTTCGTTTGAATCAAATAGCTTGAAGTCCACAGTAAAGGTTCTTATGAGTTCGGTTTATTATAATAATTTCTTTGCAATAAGTTTTGGTGTTAGCAATAATCCAATCAGTCCACCTGCAATCATCGTTACAATTACATCTCCAAATTGTCTATAGTCAAGTCCTGTCGAAAGTCGTATTCCAATAGTTATCAAAATTATCATACTTACTAAAAACCAATAACGAAAAATGGAATTTTTTCTTTGGTAGTTTGTATCAGGTGGTAGTTGAAACAAAGCGTAGATAATTATTATTCCACCGATGATTGTGCTTGCGTGTTGCAATAACTTATAAACTGCAATTGAATTTCCTGCAATCGTTAAATTTTTTTGCATACTATCATATTTCTGAACAAAGTGTCCGTGTTCATGAGTGAAATTGTCCCAGAGAATGTGAGTCGTTACTCCAAAAAGAATTGAAACAATTACAACCAAAAAATTTTCTTTGAAGTGTCTTGACCAATCGAAGCCCGTAAAAACTAAAAATCGCCGTGTGAGAAAAACTGGTAAGTTGTTAATAAAGCTGTTACGAACAATTATGTGAAATGCGAAAGCCAAAATAATTGTCAACGGTAAGTCAAACCAAAACATACCTGTCCATGTGTGGCTGTATGAACTGTAAACTCTCATTCTCAAAAAATATTCAAAGTCGGGAGCTAAACTTCCAATTACAAGTCCAGTCATTGATGTCCAGCTTTTGGGCAAATATGTCAAAGGAAGAACTGCTGCGGGATGTGAAAATGTAAATGGCATTTATTGTTTTAATCTGATGTGATGCAAAACTGAATATTAAAAAGGGATTTCCTCTTTTGGCAAAGCATTCTACTTCTGTTTTAAAGATGCATCTATCATTCCCTTCAGAATTTTCAGATCAATATCTTCCAATTTATTAATAAACAGGCAGCCAACGCTGGTCTTGTGTTTTCCAAGTTTTTTAAGAGTAGCAGCCTGCTTCTTTAAGTCCATCATAAGGTAAAGTGATAGACTTGCTTTACGGGGAGAGAAACCGATTAGTAACCAGTCAACTTCTCTACCAGAAGTCGGGCTTTTGTATCTTTTATTTCCAAAACCAATGATTGAGCTGCCCCATATTTTTGGCTCTTCCCCACTTGCTTTTTTCATCATTTCCAAAAGCACAAAACTGTCTTTACGCTTTTGTTCATCCGTAACGGCATTGATAAAACCCTCAACGCTTGCTGAGGTTTGTTTTGTTTTTATTTCTGCCAGTTTTGATTTTTTTTCAGCCATATGATTTTTTTTGTTTGACTTTTTAGTCAGCCGATATCAGGACGAGACAGTTAACTTTCTCCATAAAGATAATTGAATGCACTTCAAACCCGGTATCAAAAACATCGCATAAAAAATGATGTTTCAATGTAAAACCGTAGTATCATTTTCTCTAAAATTTCTTTAATCTTATGTTAGTATCTGGCATACTATTCGGACGAAGCATTTCAGTTCGGGTTAAGCAGTCACTCTTGTTCGTGCCGTTGCCCTGGTCCTACGAACTTGTTTCTTAGCTCTCAATAGTTTTTGAGCTTTGATAAATTCGCTAATAGCTTGCTCTTCGCTTTTCGTCAACGGGCCTTGTCCGCCAATGAAATCTACATCAAGTTCTTTTGATTTGTTTTTCATTTAGGGAAATATTTATTTATGAGTTTTAATGCTGAGTTAGTTTCAATAATCATCACTCGACCGCCAAAGTGTATTGCACCTAAAGTGTCAATGTAGTGTTGAACAAGTTGTGTCTTTGAGAAAAAAGAAATGTTGCCTTCATGTCCCCGTTGAAAAGAAAGTTTGCAAGCAAACGCAACCAGGTTACCTGGAACTCCTGCGTAAATTTTTGTCTTGCCTTTGTTGAAAGGTGCTGATTCAACTAAGTGCATGTAAACATGGTCGGACTTTACTTCTAAACTTATCAGTCCTTGAATAACTATTTGGTTGTTTACGATTGTGAGTTTGTAAACATCTCTTTCGGGTTGTTTCAATTCAGCTTTCCAATCAAAAGCCCAACCTTTTTTTTTAGTTACAGTTTTGAGGTCAGCAATTGAAATAAGTGTTATATCAGTAGGGAAACTGTCACCCGTAACCACATTTTCAATGGACTTGGTCAGCTTATCAATCAC
>JANPEU010000277.1:0-7730 GCA_031423175.1 Bacteroidota bacterium | reverse complement strand
TGTTGTTTGTTGATTATTGTTAATCGTTTCGGGTTCGGACTGAATAATTGGTTGGGTGAATGTTTCTGCTCCTTTTGCTAAAATCATTTTTGCATTACCTGTTTCAACTAAAACAGCGGTGAGTTGTAACGGATGAAAATGTAAACTGGCTTTTTGTAAAAATTCAGGAAGCATTGATTCATTTTCAAACTGAATTTTTTTTACAGCCAATAAATGCCCAGCATTGAAGTATGGATATTTTTTTGTGAGTTGCCGTAGATCCTCCACACTGCATTCATCAATCTTCTTATTATAAATAATTTCTGCAAGGCTGTTCATGGATGCAAGATAACAGAATGAATTAATTTTTCGTCTTTGATACAGTAAGAAATTCTAAACAAAAAAGTTTTTGAACTCCCTTCAGAAGTTAAGTACCTACCAATTCGAGAAGATGCGGTTGAAAATTTCATCGGTTAAAGTGCGAATCATTTCTTCGGTAAGCTTTGCTTCAGCCTGTTGCAAAGATTGATTGGCACTAAAATCATAGTTTCGGCTTATGTCAAATTCTTCAATCTTATCACTTTTTCTTTTATTAAGAGTGATATGAACTGAAACGGTTAAGCGGTTGGATGATTCCTGCTGATTTGAAATGCCGGATGTACTTACTGAATAATCTGTTATTTCGCCACTGATTTCCCAGTCTGCATTGTCATTGTTGGTTTGAGTAAGTTTTGTTTGCCCGGTTATTTTTTGACGAACCTTATCGGTAAGTTTTGGACTCAATTGCGGATTAACATAACGGGCTCTGTTTTCAAAAATGTTTATTTTAACTGTTTTAATTGAATCAGGTACTGAAGCATCATTTAGTTTATATGTAAAACATCCTGTTTGCGAAAAAGAAATCATGAACAGTATGCAGGGTGCAATGATTAATACTGAAAATATTTTTTGATTTTTGTTCATCTTTAAAAAAATAATCTGATAAGCGAATTTTATAAGTTTCGAATTAAATGCCAAATTCCTAATTCCCCAAATCTTAGCCTTCCACATCGTACTCTTTCAGTTTTCGGTATAAAGTTCTTTCACTTATTCCCAAATCGGATGATGCGTCTTTTCTTTTGCCCCGATGTTTTTTCAATGCCTTAATAATTAGTTCTTTTTCTTTATCCATAATATTTAAACTTTCTTCCACTTCTACATGGTCATGTATATCGTTTGGCATTCCAATGGTTACCTGTCTGCCAGATGGTAATGTTTGCCCCGATTGTACGGGTTGAACGTTTTGCTGTACTAAAACAGGTTGTTGGGTTTCATTCGATCTCCATTCTTTCAGTTCATTGAGCAATGCAGAATTTTGTGTAGCGATAGTTGGATTTTGAAGGATTTCTAAAAACATTTTTTTCAGTTCAGTTACATCCCGTTTCATATCAAAGAAAAGTTTATAGAGCATCTCACGTTCATTACTAAAATCATGCGTTGCTGCACCATTGGTATGTGGTACAACCATCGGCAATTTATTTGTTGAATACGGTTGTAAAAATTTATTCAACTCTTTTTCCGAAATCTGTTTGTCTAGCGAAAGAACTGAAATCTGGTCTGCAATATTCTTCAATTCCCGCACATTACCGGGCCAGGGATAGTTAATTAACAAGTTTTTTGCTTCATCATTCAGTTGTACAGAAGTGGTTTTATATTTATCAGCAAAATCGGTTGCAAATTTTCTAAAGAGAATATAAATATCTTCTTTTCTATCGTGTAATGCAGGCACCCGGATCGGTACAGTGCTTAACCGGTAATATAAATCTTCACGAAATTTTCCTTGCTGAACCAATTGCAATAAATCTTTATTGGTGGCTGCTATTACTCTTACATCGGTCTTTTGAACTTTGCTGCTGCCAACACGAATATATTCTCCTGCCTCTAATACACGAAGCAATCTTGCTTGTGTTCCCAAAGGAAGTTCACCTATTTCATCCAAGAAAATAGTACCACCATTCACCGTTTCAAAATAACCTTTCCTTGCATCTACAGCTCCGGTAAAAGAACCTTTTTCATGTCCGAATAATTCGGAATCTATTGTTCCTTCGGGTATTGCTCCGCAGTTCACTGCAATAAAAGGGTTGTGTTTTCTTGATGAAAGTGTATGAATGATATTCGAAAATACTTCTTTACCAACACCGCTTTCACCATTTATTAAAACGGTTAAATCTGTATTAGCAACCTGTACTGCTACCTGCAATGCATAGTTGAGTGCCGGTGAATTGCCAATAATGGCGAATCTGTTTTTTATTGATTGAATGTCCATTTTTTGTTTTACGTTTTTATAATTTTTCCCAGCAAAGTAGCCTGTGTGTAATCAGTCACTTCCACATTTACATAATCACCTCTTTTCAAACCATAATTTCCTTTTGAAAATACAATTACTTTATTCTGACTTGTTCGTCCTTTCCATTCCGATTCATCTTTTTTACTATCGCCATCTATTAATACCTTAAACGTTTTTCCCAGATCTTTTTTATTACTTGCCTGAGAAAGTTTTCCCTGCAAAGCCACTACATCATACAATCTTTTTTTCTTGATATCGGTTGGTATATCATCTTCATATCTTTTTTCTGCAAGTGTTCCGGGGCGTTCGCTGTAGTAATACATATAGCTAAAATCGTATTGGCTGTATTCCATAATACTCATCGTTTCATTATGGTCATCATCCGTTTCTGTACAAAAACCAGTTATTACATCTGATGTAATGCCACAATCTGGTATCAGTTCTCTTATCCGGTCAATTTTTGCCTTATACCATTCACGGGTATACGTGCGGTTCATCAGTTGCAGAATTCTGCTGCTGCCGCTTTGTACAGGCAAATGAATATAATTGCAGATATTTTCATACTTCACAATTGCATGTAGCACTTCATCGGTTATATCTTTTGGATGTGAAGTGGAAAAACGAACCCTGAGAAAAGGAGAAATCAATGCGACACGTTCAAGGAGTTTTGCAAAAGTTACAGCCTCCCCAAACCCCTCCGAGGGAGGGGCTTTTACACTCTGTGAATTTGATGACACTTCTAAATTATTAGAGTCTTCCAAAATCCCTCCGCTATCTGGTGGAGGCATAGGGCCAGTGTAATAATAACTATCAACATTTTGCCCCAATAAGGTTACTTCTCTATACCCTTCTTCAAATAAATCTTTACATTCTTTTACAATACTTTCAGCATTTCTACTTCTTTCTCTTCCCCGGGTAAATGGAACTACACAAAAACTGCACATATTATTACAGCCTCGCATGATACTTACATAGGCACATACTCCATTGCTATCTATTCTTACAGGAGAAATATCTGAATAAGTTTCATCACGGCTTAATAAAACATTTACAGCTTTCTGTCCCGATTCAGCTTCAACAACCAACGATGGCAATGAACGATAAGCATCTGGACCAACAACGATATCTACTAATTTTTCTTCTTCTAAAAATTTCGTCTTCAATCGTTCGGCCATACAGCCGAGTACACCTATAAGCAAACCTGGCTTTGCTTTTTTTGCCTTTTTAAAATCAGTTAACCGTTTTCTAACTGTTTGCTCTGCCTTTTCCCGGATAGAGCAAGTATTGATAAAAATCAAATCGGCATCAGAAATATTTTTCGTTGCACCAAAGCCTTCTTTATTTAAAATGGAAGCAACAATTTCACTGTCAGCAAAATTCATTGCACAGCCATAACTTTCAATATAAAATTGTTTTTTATATCGGTTCGGATCGCTGGTAAAAGGAGCAAATGCTTCGCCTTGCCTTGTTTCATCCTGTCTTTCCCCAGTTTTTTGGCCCACTTTATCTGACACGTAGTCAAGCATTAAACTAAAAATTGAGGTGCAAATATAAGACAATGCCCCTAACTGCGACAGGATGGCAGCAAATCATCACTAAAGTTTGAAAAATTAAATTATCCATTCACATAGTTCTGGGCCAACCTGTTAGCAAGGCATTGGTATCTTTGGAGTCTAAAAGATTGATTTGAAAAAACTATTATTTTTTATATTCTTTTTTGGTTTTAAGGTCTCATCCTTTTCACAGGAAAATAATACAGGTATTATAACAGGCGATATAATGGATGAAAACAAAACAGCACTTCCTGGTGCGACCGTTATTTTGCGTCCGTTCGACTCCTTACAAAAATCAAAAGTTGTTCAATCGGATAAATCAGGAAATTTTATTATTCAACAAATTGCTTTTGGTTTTTATAAAATAGAAATAACTATAGTCGGATTTAAAAAATTAATGATTGACAGTATCAATTTCAGAAACGAAAGATTTGATTTTAACTTGTCGGATATCATACTTAAAAAATCGGATGCGAATCTAGAAGAGATCATCATATATGCAGAGAAGCCTTTGATACAATCCAAGGAAGGCAATATCACTTTCAATGTTGGAGAATCGGCATTGGCTGCGGGTAGTAATGCAAGTGAATTGCTCACCAATGTTCCACTGGTTACAAAAGACCCATCTGGAAAAATTTTAGTGCGGGGAAAAGAACCGAAAATTTTAATTGATGATAAGCCGGTTGAATTGAATCTTCAACAATTACAGGATTTATTAGAATCACTACCTGGGAGTTCGATCGAAAAAATAGAAGTGATGACCAACCCGCCACCACAGTATGCAAATGAAGCAGGTGGAGTAATAAATATTACTACCCGCAAGGGGAAAGTTGGAAAAAGCGGACGTATCAGTCTTTCAACAGGTACAAGGGGCGAAGTAAGTATAAATGGAAATTATAATTACCGTAAAAAAGGATTTGCAATAAATATAAATACGGGTGGTGGTTATAACAGGTTTGAAGGATATGGTAATTCAATCCGGCAAAATTTCTATTCAGACTCTTCCAATTTTTTTAAAACTAAAAATACGTATACCAATAAAACAGTACGGCCCAACCTTCGGCTTAATTTAGATTATGATATCAATTCCCGTCAATCCATTAACCTTGTTTTACATTATAATCAAAATGATTTTACAAACAGAAGCAAAACGGAATATAAAAATATTAACCGCTTTGATGAACTATACAGACTAAGTGAAAGAACCGTGCAAAGTGACGGCGACAATTATAACCCGAATTTAAATTTCAGCTACACTTTAAAAGGAAAAACGGCCGGTGAGTCACTAAAAATTATTGCAGGAACTAATTTTTCGGTAAATAAATCAGACCGGGATTTTTATCAACAATTTTTTAATCCGGATTATACTCCCAATGGATCCGATTCTACCCAACAGCAATTGAATGACACCCGCAGCAATGGCTACAATATCAAGGTTGATTACAATAAATTACTTGACAATAAAAAAACAAGTCTTTCGATGGGAGGTTATTTAAACAGAACGAACAGCCATGTAACCGTCAATGCTTCTTTTTTAAAAAAGCCCGATGGTAATTTTGAAAAAATGCCTTTACTGAGTAATGATTTTAAATTTCATCAGACCGTTTCCAATTTACGAGCATCCGTCAAACAGATATTGAAAGAAAATTTCAGCATTTCAGCCGGACTTTCAATGGAGGCAACTGATATTTATTTTGAATTGCTGAAAAATAACAGCCAAGCTAAAAACAATTATTACACCTTGCTGCCTTTTGCAAATATGAACCGTAACTGGAAAGACAAAATCAATCTTACACTCGCTTACCGAAGAACGATCCGCCGCCCGGGAATTAATGAATTAAATCCTGTCATCGATTTTGGAGATCCTTACAATGTCCGATTTGGAAATTCTGAACTAGAAGCATCTACTTCCGACAATTTTGATTTGATACTTGGCAAAACAAAACCATTGTATTACATCAATATTGGAATGGGTTTTAATAATGTAAAAAATATTTTCAGCCAGGTACGTACCTTATTAGCGGATGGTAAGACACAAATAATCTGGGAAAATATTAGCGGAAGAAAAGAATATGAATTGAGTACCTGGAGCGGATATACGATCAATAAAAAAACAAAACTGAACCTGAGTGCCAGTTATATCCATAACGTTTACAGCGACTTTGATAAAATGGTAAACCGTTATCGCAATGGCGGCTCATTTACATCTAACGTTAATGGAAATTATCTTTTTAATGAGAATTGGAATTTCACCGGAAGTTTTGCCTTAAACAGGTTTGCAAATCCGCAGGGCTATGTAAGATGGAACACAAGTATGAATATCGGGATTCAACGGAAATTACTCAATAAAAAATTGATTATTACACTTAATATTATTGATCCATTAATACAACAGGAAATCAGAAGTTTAACTTACGGCTCACGGTTTAACCTGGAAAGTTTCAGCAGTACACAAACAAAAAACTATAGGCTGACAGTGGCTTATAATTTTTCGAATGCAGGTAAGAAAGTTGTTTTGAAACAAAATAAAATATTGAAAGATTTAAAATAAGGTGTTTAGGAAACTGTTTTTTCTATTGAAATCTTTTTCATTAGCCAACTTTGATTAACGGGCACCATCCATGCATTTTCCAGTTCATCTTTCGTCTGCACCAGGTTATTAAAGTAGATTGTATCAGCAGAAATAAATTTATTATCAAAGGAATATTGTAATTGCGACAGGGGAAGTAACTGTACTTTATCTTTTATTGCAAATGCAAGTGTAGTTCTGTCAAAAAGGGCGACACCAAATTTCTGTTCAATATCTTTTATCAATCTTACCGAACTGTCGGTGCTGCATCCGCTTACACCGGTAGCTTTTTCATCTGCCATTAAAATAATAAACTGACCAAAAAATAAATGACTGATCCCTTTTACGGGTGTACCATGACTCAACCATTTGGTTGTAAAATCATTCAACAGGTCTTCTACTTCAAATGCCTCACTCATAGTAAACAAGCGGTTGCTCTGGTAAATCCATACACGGCTATCTGGAGAATAATTTTCCTGAAGTAGATGTTTATATTCAAAGTTCATGCTGTAAAATTAATCTAAACTTGCTGCAATCAACTCAGCAATATCCATCACCTGTACATCATTCTCTTTCTCTGCATGCTTTACGCCATCCGTCATCATCGTATTACAAAAAGGGCAGGCAGAGGCAATGATATTTGCTCCGGTACCTATTGCTTCATTTGTTCTTTCAAAATTAACTCTTGTAGTTCCTTTTTCTTCTTCTTTAAACATTTGTGCACCACCGGCACCGCAGCATAATCCATTGCTGCGGCAGCGTTTCATTTCCACTAATTCTGCATCCAATGCTTCCAGTACTTTTCGGGGGGCTTCATAGATATTATTGGATCGGCCGAGATAGCAACTGTCGTGATAAGTAATTTTCTTCCCTTTAAAAGAACCGCCTTCTTTCATTTTTATTTTTCCTTCATCGATCAGTTGCTGAAGCAATACTGTATGATGAATAACTTCATAGTCGCCACCCAACTCTTTATATTCATTTTTCAATGTATTGAAACAATGCGGACAGGTAGTTACAATTTTTTTTATTCCATAATTATTTAAGATCTGAATATTCTGATATGCCATCATCTGAAACATGAACTCATTACCAGCACGGCGTACCGGGTCGCCGGTACACATCTCTTCTTTTCCAAGTATTGCATAGTTCAATCCAACTTTATCAAGTATAGTAGCAAATGCTTTTGTTATTTTTTGTGCCCGTTGATCAAAACTTCCGGCACAGCCTACCCAAAAAAGTATATCCGGCGATTTGCCCTGGGCAACTAACTCTGCTACGCTTGGTACATGCATATTCTTTT
>JANPEU010000276.1:0-12872 GCA_031423175.1 Bacteroidota bacterium | reverse complement strand
ACTTACATCAATAAACAAGAATCAGGTGGTAAGCACCCATGTTATATTACGATTGATAAAACAGGCAAATGGGTTATCGCTGGAAATTACAGCAGCGGTTCACTTTCAGTATTACCAGTAAAAGCAAATGGAAGGCTTGATACCGCAATTCAAATTATACAACATGAAGGTCATGGAGTGGTAGAAGGAAGGCAGGATGATCCTCATGTACATGCAACAGTTTTAAGTAAAGACAATAAAACGTTGTATGTTCCTGATTTAGGAATAGATAAATTGATGATTTATAAATTTAATAACAAAACCGGATTGCTTACCGATGCTCCGATGCCTTTTGTAATGACAGAGCCCGGAACAGGTCCGCGGCATTTTGATTTTCATCCAAATAATAAATATGCTTACCTGGTAGAAGAACTTACCGGAACGGTTTCTGTTTTTGAAATTTATAAAGATGGATGTCTTGAATCCATACAAAATATTTCTGCTTTGCCAAGAGATTTTGATGGCGCCATCGGGAGTGCCGATATTCATGTTTCTGCAGATGGTAAATTTCTTTATGTGTCGAACCGTGGCGAAAGCAATTCAATTGGAATTTTTAATATAAATTCTTCCACAGGTATGCTGACATGGATTGATCATCAATCAACACTTGGTAAAACGCCCCGCAATTTTAATCTTGATCCAACTGGCAATTTTTTATTAGTCGCAAATCAGAATTCAGATGATATTGTAATTTTTAAAAGAAATAAAAACACCGGATTGTTAACAGACACTGGTAAAAAAATAAATATTCCCAGCCCGGTTTTTTTAAAATGGATTTCAGGTAAATAATTTTTTTAATATAGAACTGGTACTCCCCTCTCCTTCGGAGAGGGGTTGGGGTGAGGTTAAAAAAGTTTAAAATGGATTTCAACTAAATAAAATTTTATGGAACTCAAATCAATTTATCCGCTGGAAATGCAAAAACCCAAAGGCCACTACTCCCCTGCTGTTATTTACAACGGGTTCGTTTTTGTAAGCGGCCAGTTACCATTAGATGCAAATGGCGAAGCACAGTTAGGAACCATTGAAGAGCAAACTACTCTCTGTATGAAAAATATAGAAACAATTCTTAAATCAAGTAATAGCGATTTAAATCATATTATTAAGACAAGTGTTTTTATTGCTGACATTGGCAATTGGGCAAAGTTCAATGAGACGTATGCAAAAATTTTGGGAGATCATCGCCCTGCAAGAGTAGTAGTTCCTTGTGGCACACTCAATCGGGGTTGCGGAATTGAAATTGATTGTATAGCAGCTTTAAAAGAATAAAGTAATAAAACTTATTACAGACTTAAGCCAAATTTAAGTTGTCCACGAAGCCACAAAGATCACAAAGTGGTTTTAATACAATAGATTACTTTTCTTTGTGCCCTTCGTGCCTGCCCGTCCGTTCAGACGGGGCTTAGTGGGAAAAACGATTATACCGGATAGATAAATTTTAAAAATGGAAATCACAGCACAAAATATTATTGATGCACATGAACGAATAAAATCATTTATTCATCGTACGCCTGTTCTTACTTCAAAAACAATCAATATAATTACCGGAGCTGATCTGTTTTTTAAATGCGAAAACTTTCAAAAGATTGGTGCATTTAAAATACGTGGCGGTATGAATGCCGTTTTATCCTTATCAAAAGAAAAACTGCAGAAGGGGATTGCCACACATTCATCCGGAAACCATGCACAGGCTATTGCATTTGCTGCAAGAGAAACCGGAACGAAGGCATATATTGTTATGCCTGACAATTCACCGAAAGTAAAAGTGGATGCAGTAAAAGATTATGGTGCAGAAATATTTTTTTGTGAACCCAACCAGCAGGCAAGGGAAAATAAATTGCAGGAAGTGGTTGACAAAACTGGTGCGGAATTTATTCATCCTTATAATAACTACGAAGTAATAACCGGGCAGGCTACCTGCGCTAAAGAATTAATTGAAGAAATTCCTTCGCTTGATTTTATTATTGCACCGGTAGGCGGTGGTGGTTTATTGAGCGGTACGCTACTTAGTGCTCATTATTTTTCTCCACCAACAATTGTTTATGCTGCAGAACCGGAAGGAGCAGCCGACGCTGTTTTAAGTTTTGCATCTGGTAAAATTGAAAAAGCAACTTTTGTAAAAACCATTGCTGATGGTTTGCTCACCACACTTGGCGACAAAACTTTTCCTATTATTAAGCAATATGTGAAAGATGTACTGACTGTAAGTGATGATGAAATTATTGCAGCATTAAAATTAGTTTATGAAAGAATGAAGATTGTTGTTGAGCCAAGTGCTGTTGTAACATTAGCGGCATTGATTAAAAATAAAAAACTTTTTGAAGGAAAAAGGGTTGGTGTTATTTTTTCGGGTGGAAATGTTGATTTTAGTAAGTTGAAGGAGTGGTTTGTGAAATAATTTTCTAAAAGGTTGGAATTAAGATTCTTTTATTAGTGCTTCTTCAAAATTTGCAGGTGTCAATATTGTTGCCGAAAGAAATGGATTATGCAACAATAAATCTTTATCACCAGTTACCAAATAATCAGCTTTAGAAAAATCTATTAAGTCTAAAAGAAAATTGTCTTTGGGGTCACGATTTATAAAATTTGTTGGTTCAATTTCAAATTTTTCACCTATCGTTTCTATAAGTTGAATTAGTTCGAGAACATTTTCTTTGGGGAAATATTTTCTTAATCTTACCCTGCTTGTTACATCTCTGATTTCTATAAGAAGCTGTTCGCAGAAAACAATGGAAATCTGTCCACTGGAGATATATTTTTTGATGAAAGACAAACGCTTGCCGATCAGAAAGCTAATCCAAACATTTGTGTCAAAAATAACTCTAATGTTTCTGACTCTCATAAATTTTTTGTCTTACAATTTCTACTTCTTTATTTATTATGCTTAATCTTAAATTCTTAGTGCGGAAAGTTTTCAATAGCCCCGATAGTTTTGATTCAATACCATCTTTTTCCAACTCTTTTGATAGTTTAATTTTTTCTTTTGTTGGCAACTGTTTGACCAAAGTTAAAACCTGATCATAACTTATATCTATTTGCAGGGCAGTCTTCATTGTATTTCTTTTTTGACAAATTTAAGAATTAATATTCAATTAGATTTTTTACAGTTTACTCTTTTTTCCAAAAATCGATGGGTTACCCCACTCACTTTGCTAATCAATGTATCCCGATAGCTATCTGGACCCTCGTGTGCACTTTCATTTTATTGCAGATTATTTAGGAGACCCTGATGGGACTGAAAATTTGAGACTATTTTTTGGGGGTTCTATTAAGCTCAGTATTTATGGAAAAAACTAACATTCCAATACAAAGTAAAGTTGAGGCACTAAAAATAAATCCCGAAAAATTCCAATCATTTGACCATAACTTATACGAAATAACAATACCAATTATGCTTAGTATCAAAAATAATATTATTGCGCCTTCGTATGATTGTTCGCCAGTGGCTATTTTTTTAGCCATTGTTCTATCTTGTTCTCTTTTTATTTGAAACTTCTGTTCTTCTTTGGCATAATCTCCTGCCTTATATTGATAGCCACATTTTAAACAAGTTATTAATACATTTTGGCCCCCAATAGTTCCAGCTAAAAGTCCTAAGCCACCTGTTAAAACTGTTCCTGCTAATGCTTTGCTCCCACTAAACCCTTTTTTGTTTGAAGTTAATTCTGTTGAATTGCACTTAGGGCAATGTAACAAATTCTCATTACTTGAAGCCGTTACGTTTTGTTTTACTGCCTGATTCATTGCAGATTCAATAATTGGGTTTCCGCAATTTGGACAACTCGATGCTTTGTCGCTAATTTGTTTTCCGCATTCCGAACAATTAATTAACGCCATAAGCTTATTGTATTTATTATGTGAATTTAATCTTTACTCAAAATGATGCTATAATAGATACGCCATTCTCATCCCATGGCAATGGTTGAATGTTTTTTCGGAAGAAGCTTTGATAATTATTTTTATAGTTCTCAGTTTGTTCAACTTGGTTTAGCCAATCAATTGTTGATTTGGACATCACTTGGCAAAACTTATCCAATTCTAAAACCAAAAACTTCTTTCCTCCAGACTGAATAATCTCAATGAGGTGTAAACTAATTCCATTATTATCGGTGACAAACATTATTTCATCAAATGAATGTTTAAATCCTGGATGAGATAGTCTGCCTTGATGTGCTACAGAACAGCGAAGATAATACGCCATTGAACCATCTAGCAAAGTGTCAAAATACTTTGCAACATTTGCATTGAACCAATTAATATACTTTGTAGGTTTTGCATTCCCATTGCTTTCTAATGCAGCACAAATGTCTGGGATTGAAACAGCAGTTATAAGGGCCGGATAGTAGGCTTTAGCATTTAGGCATCGCATCATTTCTTTAAGAAGGTTTTGCATAAATCAGTTGTAAGCTTTAGATGTGTTAATTACAAATCGTTTTGTTTCTTACCTTACTCCAAAATGCATCGGGCTATTGTCACCCCGCTTGCCTACAACATAAATTTAAGATATAAGGCGCAACAAGAAAAAAATATTAGGTTTAAAAACCAATATTTTAATGTTATACATTTTGCGTTGTTATTACGTCAATGAAATTTCACCCCTTCTCTTTAAAATTCCCCAACCTCTCCTTATGCACCCTGGCCTTATTAAATACATTTCTTCCTTTATCAATCCCGCTTCTTAAGCGTTTTTGCTCCTCATCCGGTAAATGTATAAAATGCTGACATTCCTTTCCACAGGTGCCTTCAAATTTTTCTTTGCAATCATCACATTGTATAAATAAAAGATGACAGGCATCGTTCACACAGTTTACATGCGTATCAGCCGGTTTACCGCATTGGTGGCATTGTGAAATAATTTCTTCAGTCACCCTCTCCCCCAGCCGTTGATCAAAAACAAAATTTTTTCCATGAAATTTCATATCCAGATCTTTTTGTTTTGCTTCATTTACATAATTTATTATGCCACCTTCCAGGTGAAATACATTTTTAAACCCTTTGTACAGCATATAAGCTGATGCTTTCTCACATCGTATTCCGCCGGTGCAATACATGATTATGTTTTTTTCTATTTTATCCTGCATCATTTCCGCAGCCATGGGCAGTTGCTCACGAAAAGTGTCACTGGGAATTTCAATCGCATTTTCAAAATGGCCAACTTCATACTCGTAATGATTACGCATATCAATAATCACAGTACCCGGGTCATTGGATAGTTTATTAAACTGTTCGGCATTTACATACCGTCCACGGTTTGCCATATCAAATAAGGGATCGGTTATTCCATCTGCAACTATTTTATTCCGCACTTTAATATCTAAAACATAAAAGGATTTACCGTCATCGTCCACAGCAATATTCAATCTCAATCCGTTTAACGGTTCAATAGCATATAGATAATTTTTAAATGCATCCATTTTTTCAGACGGCAAACTTATCTGCGAATTGATGCCTTCATGTGCCAGGTAAATTCTACCCATCACATCCAAAGCTTTTAAATCTTTATAAAGTGTATTGCGAAAAACCGAAGGTTCTTCAATTTTAAAATAACTGTAAAATGAAATAGTGATGCGTGGAGTGGGATCGTTTTTAATACGTTCCTTCAATTCCCTTCTGGAAATACGGTTGTGTAATACAGACATGTTACTTGAATTTTAATTCTAAATTTTCAGAATCCCGGTTGCAGGCCGGGCAAAATTCTAAAGCAAAGCAAAAATAAGAGTATTGTAATTGGGAATTAGGAATTTGTAATTAGGCTTTATCCAATAATATATTCTTATGCGTTTAGAAAATGTTTCGTGTCTTCCCAAATTCCAAATTTCTTATTACTAATTCCCACTATGGATAATCATCCCGTTCCTTTGGATTATTTCGTTTTATACCAATCCGGAATGTGCTATTATTTGGTTTGCCATTCAGGAAGGATTGGATAAAATCAAATCTGAATTGTTTGAAAATATTTTCAAAACCAACAGACACTTCATAGTAGTCTGCATTTTTATGGTAGAATGCATTTGCAGCGGCAACCAGGTGCCAATTCCATTTTCTTATGATGGGAATTTTATTGGTAATAAATCCATTGAAATGATGTTCGATATGTCCGAAGGCATATAATTTTTCTATATTACTAAAGTCATACAAGGGCAACAATTGATAACTATTCAGATACTCAGAAGCAAACCGTGAATTATTTCCATTGAAATGATTGTAGTCGGGCACCTGTACATTTTTTGCAGTGATAAATCCACCAGCTCCAATTTTATAACTGAATTTTCCCTTCAATTTAAAATTCAAATCATCTTTGATTGACAATTTCATTTTTGAAAAATCTTCATCACTGCCAAAAATATTTTTTGCTGCCAGTGTATAATCCAAAGCAAACACCGGATACTTTGACCCTAAATTTATTTTCCCCTCTGGTAACTCAATATATTTTGCCTTGGGCTGCCAGGTAAGTCTGAATAAAGTTGTAAAAACCTGGTGACGTGTAAAATTCGTATTCATCAACGCCACAGGATAGTTTGGAGTGAAAGGACGGTTATCTTTCTTATACCAGGTAAAATTGCTCTTATTTTCTAACGGCAAACGATCCTGAAATTGAAATGCGGCTGTCCAACTAAACCCATTTCCTATGCCTTGCGTATAGCTTCCACGCAGGTACCATGCTTCATAAAGCAATAAAAGATTTCTCTCACTTAATAAAGTTGTTAATGTATTTCTTCTTGGACCAACAGTGCTATGATTATTAAACTGAAAAACTCTTTTGCCCCCCGAGAACATTGCCGAAGAGTGATACTTCGTTCCAAAATTGTAACGGGCGGTAAGATGTGCATTGAAATGTTTATTTAAAAAACCATATCTGAAATTTGGAGATAATGTTATTCGCTTGCGGCTATAAATATTCTTATCAATTTTTTTCGACCAGCTAAAGCCCGTATTCAATACTATACCTTCCACAATATTAAAACTTATTATCTCTGGCAGAGGTTGTATTTCCAGGCTTGTTCTTTTTTCTGTGGCTATAAATGTTTTTCCAAACAAAGTACTTAACAATGAAATTTTATTAGCTATCCGATCCAATGAATCTATATATTTATTATCCTGTCTTGCCAATTCAAGGCTGTCTTTTCTTTTGTAATCATGCACTTCATCTGTAAGTAGCGGTACAGGCCGTGCAATGTCCCAATAGGAATTTGATTTTTTATTTGCACTGTCTGTAAACTTTAATACTGTGCTGGAAAAATGATTTTTTTCATACACCGGATTCAGGTCAAATTTCGAATACACATTTAAAAAATTACCATACGCATCGAAGCCCAATATTTTTACAGTAGGGTACATGATTTGAGTTTTGATAACCCATACATCTTTATTCAGCGGTTCATACAGTTGCTGAATTTTTAAAGTATCCACAAAATTCATCTGGCTTTGTTTCGTAAGTGTAAATTCCAATGAATGGATGCGCCATTCGTTTTCAACAATATTAATAAACCCGCTAAAAAGCGGTTCGTATTTTCTACGCGGTATCACCTGAATTTTATTTATCAGAATGCCATCCTCAACAAAAGAACCTTTAAAACGAAACCGATAATAAGAAATAGCATTATCTGCCAACGGAGAAATAAAACCCCGTTCATTCAATGGATTTTCCCGGCTACCTATAAAAACATTTTCACTATAAAAGGAAAAAAATTGGGGAGCACTTAGTCCATACGCATCGGGCTGTCCACTTACTTTCGAGGAAATTACTTCGGTCTTTTCTTTTCCGTTTTCATCAACAGAATAGTTAGAAACTGTTTCTGACAAATAAAGCATTTTTTGCTTGCTGGTATCACCATCTCCAAAATCTACTTTCTGCCCAAGCAGTTTTTTTGGATAATTACGAACCTTCATATTCCCTTTTGTATAAACCTCACTCGAAAACTTTTTTAACTCATTGCCATGTTCTTTTCTTTTTGAAATTGCATTTCGGATAATTTCATATGCGTAATCGTTTTGAGTACTAACCACTACAGTTTCCATAGCAATATCCTGAACGGATAAAGAAAAATTAACAACCTGATCGTCATCTGTTACTGTAATCGTTTTTTCAACTTTTGTATAACCTACATACTGGCATACCAATGTATAAGTACCGGGAGCAAGAGATAATAAATAGTTACCAATATTATTTGCGTTGGTCCCGTTTTTAGTTCCCTTTACCGATATGGATGCGAATGGCAAAGCTTTTCCGTCGGCATTATCCGTTATAGTTCCTGAAATTTTTCCGGCAAAAGAGGTAGATGAAAGAAAAATAAAAATAGGAATGAAAAAAAATATTTTAGTCATATATGGCTTGCAAATTGAAAAACTTATCGTCTTAGAAATTATTTTGCTCAAGATAGTAATTCTGTTTCTTTTAAACGTTATTTGCCCGAAGATGATCGCATGTAACTTCCGGATAAGGCTGCAAATCCTGCTACTAATGCTCCAATAAATGCTGTAACAAGAATGATAGTAATAGATGACTCTCCGAGCTTCATTAATTCTGCTACACGAATTGAAAGCAGATGATTATTTTTCATATCAATCCAATAAGCCAGGCCACCCCATAACAAAAACAATCCTACAAATCCGGAAAGAAAAGCCTTCCAGGGTTTTTGATGAACAATTGCTGCCACAGCAAAAGAAACAATAGCGATGCTCCACCAGGGAAGATAAAGCCCGGCAATAAAAGATAATAAAGCGGTAAGTAATGATGCAATTAAAAATTTCATTCTCTTTTTTTTAAATATTCAATAAACAAGAATCAACAAAAAAAATTCATGTGGAAGTCGCTGACAATTTTAAATTTGAAATATTAAATTTTCAATTGTTGAACTTCATCCTCCACTTCACCTTCGCATCATTTTTATCTCCATCCCTCATAAACCAAAGCTGATTGTATTTTCCTTCGGTCCATTGATCAACAAAATTATCATAGAATTTACTTCCGGGGTTTCCGCTTTGTCCACCGGGGTAAACGCCATAGGCTTCGATTGGGGTTTTCATATGTACAATCATTCTCCAGGATGGACCATGACTTCCTTTCACTGCATTTACAATATTTCCATAACCACCCACATGTAAATTCGTTCTGGCAAAAGGTAGCAGCTTTGATTTTGAAGCATCCGACACATGATAGATACCCGGTTTGTTTATTTTAAACCATTCTATTCCACCATCAGCTTCTTTTGCTTTAAAAAAAGATGAAGCTTTTTTAAATGAATTTGTTACAACATCAAACAATGATTCTTTAACCAGTGTATTAATATTATCTATAAACACCATTGCCGAATCTTTTTTTAATAACTCCACCAGTGTTTGTTCTTCCGGCCAGTAAGCAGCAGGATTTATCTGCGTTATTTCATCTGTCCATATTTCCCTTTCCAAACTATCGAGCCAGCCTTGGTAAATAGTTTGTCCTTTTGAATCAGGCGATGCCAGCAAATCCCAGTTTTTAAAAATGTCTAAATATTTTTTTTCTTCAGAATTCAATGCATCCTCTTTTACATATTTTAATAAAATACCTCTTGCATCTTCGGCCAGTGTATTAAAATAATCAAACTGCAGTTTCATCATATCCTGCGGAGTAATTCCGTTCATCACCGATAATTTATTGTAGATCGTAATACCTCTCACAGTAATATAAGAACCGGGAATAAAATAAGGATACGTAGAGTCAACCGGACGCTGATTGCCACTTTGTAAAAACCCTTGCACCGGATTTTTAATATGCGGGTTTTCTGCCTGGGGAATAAAACCTTGCCATAAATAACTGCTGTCATAACCCGGCATCACATATTGGCCCTGCATATCCCATCTTGCCGGAAATTTTCCTTGTTGCCAGATCGCTATATCGCCGGACTGAGATGCAAAAACAAAATTTTGTCCCGGGCAACTGAATGATTTTATTGCTAATGCATACTCATCATAATTATGTGCCCTGTTTAGTTTATACAATGCTATTACCTCATTACTGGGATCATGTGCTATCCACCTCACAGCAAGGTTACGTTTCTGAGATTGTTCATTTGAAAAACTTTCATCAAACATTACCGGGCCAAAAACAGAATAAGCAACTGTATCCAGCACATCTGCTCCGTCTTTTACTTTTATTCTTTCTTCCCGCAAGGTTGTCTTTTTCCATTCGCCTTCAAACCAATATTCCTTTTTCGTATTGTCTTTAAATTTTATTTCATAATAATCTTTTACATCCCGCTGAGCATTCGTAACACCCCAGGATATGCTATCATTAAATCCAATGATAACAAACGGACTGCCGGGTAGTGAAACGCCATAGGTGTTACTGTTTGGTGATACCAATTGCATTTCATACCAAATAGATGGGAATGTTAATTCAAGATGCGGGTCATTACAAAGTATAGGTGCACCACTTTGTGTTTTACTTCCTGCCACTACCCAGTTATTACTTCCGTTGGTTTTATCCTGTTCTACTTCGGGTCTAGCAGGCATTGTATCTTTTTTGGAAAAATAAATCGAATCAGCATCGGCGGGTTTTACGGGAACAATGCCCGGTTTATCAAAAACAGTTCCTTGCGGAATAATCGGCACCAGTGAATCCGGTACTTCCGGATAAATCATTTTAAACACATCAGTATTAAAAATATTTTTTGAGTTGGTATTGGCAAGATCATGTTCCGTTTCACCGGAAAGCATTTTCGCCATCATTTTTAATAATAATGCGCTGCGCAAATTGCTCCAAACTTCCGGTTGAATATTCAGCAATTTATATTCAAGCGGAACAGTGGCAGTTGTGAGTGATTTAATATATGCATTTATTCCGTTCGTATAAGCTGTAACAGTTTTTAATACGATTGGATCTGCTTCCATTTCATGCAATGCGTTTTCTGCAGCATACACCATTCCTAACCTTCTTTGTCCCCGGTCAAAATTTATAGCTTTGCTACCGGCTATTTCACTTGCTCTGCCTGCGGCAGCTTTTGTTTGCAAATCCATCTGAAACAAACGGAATTTTGCATGCAAATAGCCTTGTATGAAATAAAGGTCTTCATCATTCTCCGCAAATACATGTGGCACCAATCGATCATCAAAGATTACTTCAACTTTTCCTTTCAGGTTTTTAAAATTCAATTCGGCATCAAAACTTTGATCAGCCGGTTCAGCATTTTGCCAAAAACCCAGTTGCGGACTTAAAAATTTTCCGGCAGGCATTGGAAGTGTTTCGCCCCATGGTTTATTTAATGCAAACACAAGCCCGGCAGTAACAACCATTGAAATAACAAAAGGAACAACTCTCATTCGCTTAATTTATTCCTGAAAAGTAAAAAAGAAGATTGAAAGTGTAAGAAGTTTTTTTGAACCTGAAACTCGTCGGTTAAAAAAGTCAATAAGACATAAGGTTATTTTCATTATTTAAAATAATTGCGAACAATAAGAATCTTGTATTGAGGAGTATAAAAAGAAACATCATACCATCAGATTCTTGTCTCGGCGAATATGAAAAGAAATATCACTCTATCAGAGTCTTGTCTTACCGAGGTTTTGCGAGGCATCTCAAAGACAGCGAATAAGGAAAGCATTTAATTTAATAAAACATCAAAAAAATCATTGCCTTAAGAGATTCCTCGCAAAACCTCGGAATGACAAACATCACTAAAATAAAATATCATTACCCATACAACTTTTTACTGGACGAGTCATCGCTCCATCAGAGTTATGCCTTGTATAACAAACCTCACAAAATAAAAAGCAAACTCCGAGATTTTGAAAATTCATTTTAATATTTGAAATGGTTCACTTTTTTTTTAAAAAATATACATCACGTTTCAAAATTACTTACTTTCATTTTTAAATAAAAACATATGCCACTATTAATTGTATTAGGAGTAATCGTATTAATCGCCTTATGGGCTGTTAGTTTGTACAATGGTTTAGTTCGACTTCGTAACCGCCGCGAAAATGCATTTGCAGATATTGATGTACAGTTACGTCAACGCCATGATTTGGTACCGCAGTTAGTAGAAACTGTAAAAGGTTATGCTGGACATGAAAAAGAATTGCTGCTAAAAATAACCGAAGCAAGATCGGCAGCAATGAGTGCCAAAACAATTGATGATAAAATAGTAGCAGAACAGCAACTGACTTCTGCATTGCAAGGATTAAAAGTGCAGGTAGAAGCTTACCCTGATTTAAAAGCAAATCAAAATTTCCTACAGCTACAGGAAGAACTAAGTGATATAGAAAATAAATTAGCCGCAAGCCGCCGCTTCTTTAATGCTGCAACTACTGAATACAATACTTCCGTTGAAGCATTTCCCGGAAATCTAATTGCAAAAAATTTCGGATTCAAACGTGAAATTATGTTTGACTTAGGTACAGATGGGAGAAAAACAATGGAAGAACCGCCTAGTATCAAATTTTAGATTTAAGATTTTCGATTGCAGATTTCTCTCTGCATAGCGAATTCTTTTCTTAAATATTAAATCTAAAATCTGCAATTTTAAATGCGCTACATCGGTTTAGATAAACAAATCCGGAAGAATAATTTCAATTCTTTACTCCTTCTTATTGCATTCCCGGTTTTACTACTGGCAATGCTATATGCTGCTGTTTATTTTATTACAAAAAATCAAAATGCACATGCAGAATCTTATGATACAATTTATGATCCGACCAATACTTTTCTCAATACAGCTCCGGTTGTATTAGCTGCAGTTGGCATCTGGTTTTTAATTGCATGGGTGGGTCATTCAGCATTTATTCGTTTGGCAACAGGTAGTAAACCCCTGGAACGAAAAGAAAACAAACGAGTTTATAATCTTATTGAAAATCTC
>JANPEU010000275.1:0-2990 GCA_031423175.1 Bacteroidota bacterium | reverse complement strand
AACAACGGCAGAATGGAACCGGGTCGTGTTGAAGAATTCATCTTTGAACATTACTACGGGTACACAAAAATAAGCAGTGAGCTTTCCCAGGAATACAAAGTGAATCATACAAGAAGGCAGTTGAATAAAGTAATAGACTCTTCTATTCATTGTGACTTTAAATCACTGTTTGGAAACGATTTCGCCTTCTTAAGTAATCATCAACCTGATTCGGTTAGTATTGCTGAAGGCTCACCAGTTACCGTTAAATGGAAAAGAACTACTTTTTAAATAATTTTTTGATGGAGCAAAAGGATATTGACAGAATAATTGAAATGGCATGGGAGGACAGAACACCATTTGAAGCAATTAAAATACAATTTAATTTTTCAGAGGCTAATGTAATTGCACTAATGCGGCGAGAGTTAAAACGCAGCAGTTTTAACTTGTGGAGAAAGAGAGTAAATAGTGGCATCAGCCAAAAGCATGCACAAAAAAGAAATCCTGATATATCCCGTTTTAAAAGCAGCCTTCAAAAAACTATTTCGATGAATAAAATAAGTAAGCGGTAAATAAACATTTTAAAAAAATATTTACCTGAATGAAAAAAATACGGAAACAAAACCTGCCGCTTAAAATATGTGTAGTTTGTGAAAGGCCATTTACCTGGCGCAAAAAATGGGAGAAAGTTTGGGATGAAGTAAAATATTGCAGTGATAAATGCAGAATGAACAAACACAAAATATGAGCAGAACAGGTATCATTTTTCCACATCAATTATTTGAGCAAAATATACTTGCTTCAAAATGCAATACCATTTATTTGATTGAGGAATGGCTGTACTTCAGGCAATATAATTTTCACAAACAGAAAATTGCTTTTCACAGAGCAAGTATGAAATTTTATGAAAGCTATCTACAATCAAAAAATATTAAAGTAGTTTATATTGATTCATTTAATGAGTTAGCAGATGTAAGAAAACTTATTCCATTTTTGAAAACAAAGGGTGTTAATGCTTTAGAATATATAGATACAACTGATTATTGGCTTGAGCAACGGATTAGCAAAGCCTGCAAGGTTCATCATGTGGAGATTAAAAAAAACTACACCCCGTTATTTCTTAATTCCTCAGAAGAGATTGCTACTTATTTTTCTGATAAGAAAAGAATGTTTCAAACCGATTTTTATAAATATCAGCGACTTAGCAGAAATATATTATTAGACGATAAACAAAAACCAATTGGTGGAAAATGGACTTATGATGATGAGAATCGCTTAAAATATCCCAAAGGAAAAACCCCGCCTAAAATTGATTTTTTAAATCCCAATGAGTTTTATTCAGCGGCAGCTACCTACACTCAAAAATATTTTCGGGAGAACTATGGTAAGCTGAATACAGATTTTATTTATCCAACTACTTATGCCGAAAGTAAAAACTGGCTGCAAACTTTTTTCAAATCAAGGTTTTCTGAATTTGGAGCTTACGAAGATGCCATCATGGCAAATGAAAACATGCTGCATCACAGTGTTTTAACACCTATGCTGAATGCTGGCTTATTAACTCCTCAATTTATTATTGATGAGGCTTTGCTATATGCCAGCAATCAGGAAATTCCATTAAATTCTTTAGAGGGTTTTATCAGGCAAATTATAGGTTGGAGAGAATTTATAAGAGCAGTTTATGAATTGAAAGGTAAAGAAGAACGAACAAAAAATTACTGGGGTTTTACCCGAAAAATTCCTTCCTCTTTCTGGAATGGAACGACAGGAATAGAGCCGATAGACATAACTATTAAAAAAGTTTTGGAAACAGGTTATTGTCATCACATTGAACGATTAATGGTATTGGGAAACTTTATGTTGTTGTGTGAATTTGACCCCGATGAAGTTTACCATTGGTTTATGGAACTCTTTATAGATGCATATGATTGGGTGATGGTGCCTAATGTTTATGGCATGAGCCAGTTTGCCGATGGAGGTTTGATGGCAACCAAACCTTACATAAGTGGTAGTAATTATTTAATGAAAATGAGTGATTATAAAAAGGGAGAATGGCAAAATGTATGGGACGGATTATTCTGGAGATTTATGCATACCCACAGAGATTTCTTTTTGCAAAATCCCAGATTAGGAATGTTGGTAAGGAGTTTTGATAAAATGCCTGACATAAAACAGAAGGCACATTTAAATAATGCAGAACAATTTCTTAATTCACTTTAAGATACCAAAAACCAGATTGGTTTATAAAACTATAAATTATTTCTGCCGCTGTTGGAACCCTTCAAAAAAAGCACGCCATTGTTAGTATGCAGCAGAGCCATGTGCTTGGTGTGCCAACATAACGAAGAAAAAAAATCATGACATATATGTTAGTAGGCTATACACAAAGCAACGCCTCATACCAACAGCGTAAAAATCAACTAAAATGAAACGCAAAGCCCTAACCTTGTGTGTAATGTTTCCCTGAAACTATCCGATTATAGTATAAATTCTTCTTTGTGACTTTTTCATTAAATTTGTTAATCAATAAAATTTAATGACTTTACTTGACAAACATATTATCGATATTAGCAAGCTTTGTGCTGACCACAAGGTTAAACAACTATATGCATTTGGCTCAGTATTGTCAACAAAGTTTAATCATGAAAGTGATGTTGACCTGGTCGTAGATTTTGATCCAATAGATCTTTCTTTATATGCCGATAACTATTTTGACTTCAAATTCTCTTTGCAAAAGATATTAAACCGACCTATTGATTTACTAGAAGATAAAGCAATCAAAAACCCATACTTCAGACAAAAACTAAATCAGCAAAGACAACTTATTTATGGACATTGAAATAAAAGTCTGGCTTTATGATATTTTAAATGCTATAAATGAAATAGATAGTTTCTTTATTGATACACCAAAAGAATTTACGGGATATCAAAATGATTTAAAAACCCGTAGAGCTGTAGAAAGAAATGTTGAAATTATCGGAGAAGCAATGAATAGGATTCTCCAGAAAGAC
>JANPEU010000274.1:0-5102 GCA_031423175.1 Bacteroidota bacterium | reverse complement strand
AAAACACAGGCTTCTCAAAGAAGGAAATGAAACGGTTACAAATTGTAACCGGTTGAAATTAGTAGCCGAAGACGGTAAAATGCGAATGACTGATGTAGCTGACACCGAACAACTTTTCAGATTGATACAATCTATCCCCTCGCCAAAGGCAGAGCCATTTAAACTCTGGCTGGCAAAAATAGCTGCAGAACGATTAGATGAAATGCAGGACCCTGAACTGACGATTGACCGGGCATTGCTGCAATATCAGCAATTAGGCTATTCTGAAAGCTGGATTAACCAGCGGCTAAAAAGTATTGAAATAAGAAAAGAGTTAACCGATGAATGGAAAAAGAGAGGCTTAAAAGAAGGTGTTCAGTTTGCAACGCTTACCGACATCATCACCAATGCATGGTCAGATAAAACAACCAAAGAGTACAAAATATTAAAAGGATTGAAAAAGGAAAACCTGCGGGATAACATGACCAATACCGAATTAATCCTGAACATGCTTGCCGAAGCATCTACTAAAGATATTTCGCAGGCAATAAACCCCGAAACTTTTGAAGACAGTAAAAAAGCAGCACAGCAAGGTGGTAATGTAGCCAAAGTAGCAAGAAAAGAATTGGAAGCGAGAACAGGTAAAAAAGTAGTTACGGCATTAAATGCTAAATCTGCTTTGCAGTTAAAAAATAAAATTGACGAAAAGTCAAAAAAATAAATGAACTAATACATATCTCATGTATAGAACCAAAGTAAAGAGAGGTTGATTGTTGTAAACCCTTTGCGTTCTTTGCGCAGGCTTGGCGATTTTGCGGTTAAGTATTCTTAATGCCGATTCTTGTCCTCAAATAGATAAAAGATTACCAAGATGCGATCCCAAAGCATCGGAACTATATAACAAGTGTTACAAAAATGTTTCTTTATCACCCGGCACAGGTTCTTTCTGAATGTCACTGAAAATTTGTAGCAGGAGTTTGCATAAATTTGGGAGTTGTACAAAATGTGTAAGTAGAATTTGAGCTCTTAAAAATATTTAATGAAAAATCACAAATCTTTTTTAATCGTTTTAATATTGACATGCTTGTTGTTTGTGATGTGTACCAAAAACGAGGAGATTATTAAAACAGGACAGTTTATTACGTTGAAAGATGAAACAGGGAAGGCTGTTACGGGTGCAACTGTCCGGGTGTATAAAAATGTCAGTGATACAGGAATTACTCAACTATCTGATACAACCGGAGTGGTATATTTTCCGGATTTAGAAGTGGCGCTGTATTACTGGCTTGCAGAAAAAGGATGCAAAACCAATAGAAACAGCCAGGTTACATTGTTTTTTCTCCACCCAATAAAACCCACGGCACTTTTTTTACAAATTTATTTTTTTGCCACCGCACGGCTGACTGCAAACTCCACCATTTGTGCATCTAATGTAAATCGCTTTTAATTACCTTCGTGCTGAAATCAAACAGTTGTGCTTCGTATGAACAGCAAGGCAGCAGGTAACATAAGATTAAAAGAAATTTTAAAAAGAAGGGTCTGACGACTCTGACGAGTATCAGACTCCGTCAGAGCTTTGTTCGGTAATCAAACAGTTGTGCTTCTAACAAACAGTGGTGCGTTAATCCCGCACATGCGGGACTTCTAATCACTTCTTTTTAAAACTTCTTTAACCCCTTCTTCGGTATGCCATTTTAAAACGACCTCATATCATTGACAGGAATAACAAATAAAATATCATTTAAACAAACGCTAAAATGAAAAAATCTTTATACTTAGTATTGCTTCTTACAGCCAGTATCCTTTTTTACAGTTGTAGTTCAAATAAACAAGAAATTAACTTGGACGCTAATCGTGATGTTGTAAAAAAATATCATGATATATGGAGTAACGGACAAGTGACAGAATTAGAAAAAATATTAGCACAAGATTTTGTCTGCCACTTTATAAACGGAATTGAGTGGAAAGGAATTGACGGAGCAAATAATTCAATTACAAGTCATAGAAAATCATTTCCAGACTGGAAGGAAGAAATAGTTGATATGGTAAGTGAAGGCGACAAAGTTGTAACAAGATATAAATCGACAGGTACTCAGCAGGGAACATTTAATGGGCTCGACTCTACTGGAAAGAAAGTTACAATCTATGAAACTTCTATTTACAGAATAGCGAACGGCAAAATAGCGGAGCAATGGGGTTTTCCTGACGCATTAAGTTTGAACAATCAACTCGAAGCCAAAAAATAACAATTTACAAACAGAAAAACGGCATACAGCATTCGGTTTGGCAATATGGCGGGGCGACTGCAAAGCATTGAACTGCCAGCCCGGAGATATTTTGGAATTTGTAGAATGATTTGATACTGTCATCTTCTTTAAAATATCATTTTGAATGCGTAAAAAAATGGTAGCTCTTATAAAAATATTATAACTGCCGATCTTTTGCTTTTACACTATTTTTAAAGCATGAAGCAGTATAACATTCTTGTATCACTCTTATTTTTTGTAGCCGCTTGCCATAACAAAAGCAGCCCAGACATAGAAGAAAATAATAACTGGGCCTTATTGGGTTTTGTAAAAGCAGATTCAATCAACCCGATTTTAAAACCATCTGGTGACAGAAATTTTATTTGCCCCATAAAAAAAGAACAAGTGAACTGGGAAGAAAAAAATGTTCTGAATCCTTCGGCAGTTGTAAAAGATAATAAAGTATATCTTATTTACCGGGCACAGGATAGTGCTATGACATCGCGGCTCGGGCTTGCAATAAGTGAAGATGGCCTGCATTTTAAAAAACAGGCTATGCCAATTTTTTTTCCGGACAATGACAGCATGCAACGCTACGAATGGAAAGGCGGTGTGGAAGACCCGAGAGTGATTGAAAACGAAGACGGCACTTATATTCTTACCTATACTTCTTACGATGGAAAAACGGCAAGACTTTGTATTGCCAGTTCAAAAGATTTAAAAACATGGACGAAGCATGGTTTGGTTTTAAGTAATGAAAAATACAGGGATGCCTGGTCAAAATCAGGAGCAATCATTTGCAAACAGGAAGGCAACAGGATAACAGCCACTAAAATAAAAGGGAAGTACTGGATGTATTTTGGAGATACAGAATTGTTTATGGCCAGTTCAGATGATCTCATTCATTGGGAGGTTGCTGAAAATGCAGAGAATAAAAAAATGATTTCTGTTTTACATCCCAGGATGGGATATTTTGATAGTCGTTTGGTAGAACCGGGCCCGTATGCTTTGTTACGGCAAGAAGGTGTGCTCTTAATTTACAATGGAAGCAATGCTGAAAATTTTAATGATACCGCATTACCAAAATTTACTTACGCTGCAGGCCAGGCATTGTTCGATAAAAATAATCCGTACAAACTGATTAAGCGAACGGATAATTATTTTATTCATCCTGATAAGGAATATGAAAAGCTGGGCGAAGTAAATGAAGTTTGCTTTGTGGAAGGGCTGGTTTATTTTAAAAACAAATGGTTTCTTTATTATGGCACGGCAGATTCAAAAATTGGAGTGGCAGTGAGGGAATAAAAATAAATGGCGCTGATATTCATACGCATAGCCTGGCAACAATTCTGATGGGTGGTGTGGTTCACCAACTCGAATAATTTATATTTACAAAACCGAAATTACTCCCCCTGAAAACGCCGTTTCAATTTTTCTTAACTTGATTTAAAACTCTATTTTATGTTAAAGCATTTTTCCACCTGCATGCTTTTGAGCATCTTCGTTTTTTTAAGTTCAGCAACCCATGCCCAGCTAAAAAAAAATCTTTCCCCGGATGATTATGGAAAATGGCAAAGTATTGGCGCCAGCAATCTTTCCCCGAATGGTGAATGGGTGGCTTACCAGGTGATGGTGCAGGAAGACAACGATACTTTGTATGTTACTAATCGTGTAACACAAACAACATACAAACTGGAATTTGCATCGGCTCCGGAATTTTCAAAAGACAATCAATGGATCGCTTACCGAATCGGTCTGCCATTTAAAGAAGCTGAAAAATTAAGGGAGCAAACAAAGCCCATTGAATATAAAATGGGTTTGCTTAATCTCACATCCGGGAAAAAAGAAACCATTCAGAATATCAACCGGTTTGGTTTTTCACGAAATGGAAAATTTCTTGCTGCCTATCTTACCCCTCCCAAAGAAAATAAAGATAAAGGCGCTGTGCTGCTGATAAAAAATTTATCGGATGGTACCACCCGTACGATTGGAAATGTAACGGATTATGCTTTTAATAAAAAAAGTGATTACCTCGCTTATATAGTTGAATCTGCCAATGCAGCGGGCAATTCTGTTGAGCTATTCAATGTTGAAAATTATACCATTAAAGTTCTTGCCAGTGATACCAGTAAATTTTCAAAACTCAGCTGGCAAAAAGAAGGCGATGGTCTTGCCTTTTTTAAATCGTATAAAAAAGATAAGTACGATGAAGAGAATGCAGTTGTTTACACCTATACCAACCTGTACAAAGCACCTGCATTAAAAACTTTTGATCCGGAAGCAGCAAAAGATTTTCCGGCAGGTATGCGTATATCCAATACATCCAATATTACAATCAGTGATGATATGACTTCCGTTTTTTTTGGATTGAATAAATGGACATACAATGCTCCGGCAAAAAAAGATCAGTCCGCCGGGGTGGATGATAAAACAACATCAGATAGTTTGAATAAAAAAGATAAACCACAGACCGATTCCACAAAAACCAATGCAACTGCAAAGAAAGATGCACCGGCAACAAAACAGGCCGGAGTTGATATCTGGCATTGGAAAGATCCGGAGATTCAGCCACGACAAAAAATTACATTGGGACAAGATACCATGATGAGTTATTTAAGTGCCTGGAACCTTGACAACAATACATTCTTTCAGCTTGCAAAAGAAGATGCACCGAATGCACAGCTATCCGGCAATCAAAAACATGTTGTAATTTTTAATGACAAAAAATATAAGCCGGCTTTTAAAGAAGATTATGCAGATGCGTGGATTGTAAATGTAAAAACAGGAACTGAAAAATTGGCTTTTGAAAAAATTCTTACCGGCTTTAATACATTTCCGCGAACATCACCCGACGGAAAATGGCTTGCTTATTTCAAA
>JANPEU010000273.1:0-7635 GCA_031423175.1 Bacteroidota bacterium | reverse complement strand
GGTTTTGATAATTCATTATAATCATTTTGCTCCCCGGTTCAAGTATATTTTAATCTTCAATTTTAATGTTTGATGCACCCCTTTAGGGGATGGGGGCATCATTTCAGGAAACTAATTCCGGAAGAATATCTTTTATACTTTTTACCTGTCGGAAATTTTTATGCTCAATCGTTTCCTCCACATGTTCATGTACCCAGGTAGTATGATATGGAATATGTACAGCATGACCTCCGATAGCCAACACAGGCATCACATCCGATTTCAAAGAATTGCCGATCATTAAAAATTCATCGGGTTGTATGTCAAGATGTTTAATAAGTTTAAGATAGTCGGCCTCCTGTTTATCGCTCATAATTTCTATATGATGAAAATAATGTTCCAGCCCCGACTTTTTGAGTTTTCTTTCCTGATCTAATAAATCACCTTTAGTGGCAACCACTAAACGGTATTTATTTTTCAATTGTTTCAAAACGTCTTCCATTCCATCTAGTATTTCAATGGGCTTTTCCAGTTGATCTTTTCCATACTGAATTATTTTTTCAAGTACACCCATGCTTACATTTTTATTTGAAATATGCATAGCTGTTTCAATCATTGAAAGAACAAATCCTTTTATTCCATATCCATACAAGGGAATATTCTGCATTTCTGTTTTGTACAATTCATTCATAACTGAATGAAGCGGGAGATAATCTTCCAGCAAAGCAGCAAATTTTTCTTCTGTTTCCCTGAAGTAGGGCTCATTTACCCAAAGGGTATCATCAGCATCGAAGGCAATTACTTTCAGGGGCATAATGATGTATAATAATTGAGAGTTTAATTTTCTGCGGAATCCCTCGCTTCTTCATGCAGATAATCCTTTCTTTTTAATTCAAAATTTCTTCCAAGGTATAATCGCCGCACATCTTCATCATCAGCTAATTCTTCAGCACTGCCATGTTTAAATATTTTTCCATCAATCATTAAATAAGCACGGTCGCATATCGAAAGTGTTTCAGTTACGTTATGATCGGTTATCAGTATGCCAATATTTTTATATTTCATTTTTGCAACAACAGCCTGTATATCTTCCACTGCTATCGGATCAATACCCGCAAAAGGTTCGTCCAATAAAATAAATTTAGGATCAACGGCCAATGCCCTGGCAATCTCGGTTCTTCTTCTTTCACCACCGCTTAGCACATCACCATTGCTTTTACGTACATGGCCCAGCCGGAATTCTAAAATAAGTGATTCCCGTTTTGCATGCTGATCCTGTTTTGAAAGATTTGTCATTTCAAGTACGGCAGCAATATTATCTTCCACACTTAGCTTACGAAAGATGGATGCTTCCTGTGGCAGGTAGCCAATTCCCATTTTTGCCCGTTTATACATTGCAAGTTTGGTAATATTTTCATCATCTAAATAAACGTTTCCTTCATCGGGTTTTATTAGTCCCACCACCTGGTAAAAGGTAGTTGTTTTACCAGCACCATTGGGTCCGAGTAAACCAACAATCTCTCCCTGTTTTACCTCAATAGAAACCTGGTTGACAACAACCCGTTGTCCGTATTTTTTTACTAAATTTTTTGTATGAATGGTGTGGAGCATTGGAGGCAAATGTAAGCATTGAAAAAGAATTGACTCAATTTGTAAGATGCTTTAACGTAGTTTTTGTTCAATGGCATTACATGCTTAGTTTTGCCACCAATTTACAAGAATGAAAGTTACAGATCATATAACGCAGGCAAAAGAAACACTTATCTCCTTTGAAGTATTACCACCTTTAAAAGGCAAAGGCATTGAAGCATTGTACAGGCATCTTGATCCATTGATGGAATTTAAGCCGGCTTATATCAATGTTACCTATCACCGCAGTGAGCATGTTTTTAAAAAACAAGCCAATGGATCTTTTCAAAAAGTGGTGGTTCGTAAAAGACCGGGAACAGAAAGTATTTGTGCCGCAATAATGAACCGGTATAATGTGGACACCGTACCGCATCTTATTTGCGGAGGTTTTGGTGTAATGGAAACAGAAGATGCACTGATTAACTTGCACTATCTTGGCATTGACAATGTACTGGTGCTTCGCGGTGATGCTGCAAAAAATGAAACCAGTTTTGAACCCGAACCCGGCGGTCATAAATATGCCATTGATTTATTGAAACAAGTTGCAAACCTTAATGCCGGCGTTTACCTGGAAGAAGATTTAAAAGATACTTCCAAAACAAAATTCTGTATTGGTGTGGCGGGCTATCCCGAAAAACATTTTGAAGCACCGAATATGGACAGCGACATTCAGCACCTGAAAGCCAAAGTGGATGCCGGTGCAGATTATATTGTAACGCAAATGTTTTTTGACAATAAAAAATATTTTGCTTTTGTGGAAAAATGCAAAGCAGCTGGCATCAATGTTCCAATTATTCCGGGTCTAAAACCCATTACTACAAAAAAGCAACTGACCATGCTGCCCCGTACATTCTATGTTGATCTTCCAACAGATTTACTCAATGCTATGCTGCAGTGTAAAACAGATGAAGATTGTGAAAAGGTAGGAGGTGAATGGCTGCTGGCACAATCAAAAGAATTAAAAGCTGCCGGAGTTCAGGTGTTGCATTATTATACCTTGGGCAAACCACATGTTGTTGCAAACGTAGTTAAGCAGCTTTGATGGAATTAGGAATTGGTAATTTGGAATTTTATTGTGAACGTATGCAAGGACAGAAACATTTATTTTATTTGTAATAAATTCCTCCCAATTCCTAAATCCTAATTACCAATTCCACTTACTTAAGAATTGAAGCAAGCACTGCTTGATTTACCACAACCGGGTATCTCTTCTTCAAAGCTGCTACCCATTTATTTTCCATTACATTTTGATAATCATTTATTACAAGTCCTTTTGCTTCGGCAAAACTTCTTGGTGTAATCGTGTTGTATATTTTTAAAACATAAGCAAACGAAGCAGACTTGTCATCGTTATTCACGACTGGCATAGTTACTACACCTGCAGAAAGCGTAATTTTATTTTTGTTGGGAATATTTTCTAATTCGATTCTTGATGAATCGGATAAAACTTTTTCTTCATACGTTGAAATTGCATTTTGCCAGTTAGCAGGGGTTTTCTTTATTTTTTCAAATGCCTCATTCGCCGTTGCTTCATCAGCACAGAAAAAAAGGATAGCATCTGCACTCGGCCTCCAGTTATATTTCGACCTGTTTTTTTCAAAATAATTTTTTAGTGCAGCGGTATCTGTTTGTGCGTTGTTCCAGATTTCCCGTTGCATTATTTCAAAAAACAGGTTGCCATCTCTGAATTCAGTCATCTGACTGCGGAAGTCTTCATTATATTTTTCAAGATGTTCACGATAGTAAAGCATTATATTACTTTGAATAAATTCTTCCATTAGTTCGTCGTGTGTTTTTAATCCACCGGCATTATTAAACCGGAATACCTGGGCATAACCAATCCAGTCTGCAATACGAAAACTGCTGTCACCAATTTTAAAAAGCATTGCCAATTTATCCTGCTGCGATCCAATCCTTAATTTCTTCATATCGATAATGCTGTCTGTGTAAGCCTGAAGTACAGGTGCATTGTATGGGAAAAATTTATAACCTGCTTGTTTTTTTATTTTTTCAAGCATTATTTTTTGCGAAGCAGAAGTTCTTTCTGCGTTGTTTACAGCCGTTTTTAATTCGCTCCAGTTTATTTTATCTGTAGTGTCTTTTGTAACAGGAACTGCACTCAACCTCTTTATAATATGAAAACCATGTGAAGTTTTAAAAGGGATACTTATAGCACCATCTTTTTTTAAATCAAAAGCAATTTTTTCAAATTCTGGTTCATATTGCCCAACGCCGAATGTTTGCATATTGCCCATTGCAACTGCAGAAATATAATCGTTGCTGAATTCAGTTGCTAATTTTGAAAAATCATCACCCGCTTTTAATCTTTCGTAAATCGAATCAATTTTTGCCTTTAAAAATTTTTTCTCATTTTCTTCACTACCGGGTGGAAACGCAAGTAATATCTGTTGTGCTTTTAATTTGCCAAGTGCACTACGCTCCTCTATATTTTTAAAGATATGATAACCGCTTTTAGATCGGTAGGCGGAAGAAAATTTTCCTGTGGGAGTGGAGTAAATAATATTTTCAAAAACATAAGGCAATGTAAAAACAGTTATGAAACCAATATCGCCTTTATTATTTTTTGCCGAAGGATCGTCGGATAACTCCCCGGCAAGGTTCATAAAATCTTCGCCAGCTGCCAGTCGTTTTATTACTTCATCCTTCTTTTTATCGGCGCCAGCCAGATCGGTAGCTCCGGTATTCGTTTTAAATGCAATAAAAATATGTGCAACATGTATATCTTTCTGGCTTCGTTGAAAAGCTTCCATCGTTAATTTTTCAATGGCCTTCGGATCGTTCATATAGTTATCTATAATCTGTAACCGGAGATTTTCGACTTCGCTGATCAAGGAAGGTATTGTATCATATTTTCTGGAATAAGCTTCACGTACTTTCAGTTTTGATTTGATATAAAGGTCCAAATAATCTTTAATTGCCTTGCTGCGATTGACAGCAGGTGAAATGGAATTGTTTTTTTCGAATGCCCTTAAAAATTCTTTGGCATCAACAGAATACTTGCCGTAGGTAAAAAGTTTTTGAGTGAAGGCGGCTGAGATAAAAAATACAAGGGCCGCAGACAAAAATATTTTTTTCATGTAATTGAATTTATTAATGGGTTTAGTTACTTGCTTTCATTTTCATAGTCAGTACTTCATCCATTTGCTCATAAGTAAGCTTTTTGGCAATGATTCGTTTGTCTTTATCCAACAAATATAGTGTAGGGAAAGATTGTACATCATACAACTGAGAATAACCGGGTATGTTATTGGTCACTCTTTCTTTTTCCTCGGCTTTTGAATAAAATACATTCAGCCATTCCAATTTATTTTCTGCGATAAATTTTTTCCAATCATTCATCGTTCCGTCTGTTTGTTTTGAAACGGAATAAATTTTTAAACCCGCTGCTTTCCATTTAGTACGGTAGATGCTGTCAATCTTAGGTAAGGTTTCTTTGCAATGGCCACAGGTGGCATCCCAAAAACAAACCAGGGTATAGGAGGTATTTTGTGCATACAGATTTATTTTTTTACCCGTACTATCCGGCAATTCTATATCAGCTGCAGGTGTGCCAAAAATATTTGACATCAAACTAAATGCACGGTCTGTTACTAATTTCTTTGCTTTCTCATTCAGAAATGGATATTCTTTATTGGCTAAATATTTTTCATATAAGTGTACAAAGACAGCATCTTCATACATATATTTTTGATTATAATAACGATTAATGAATTTGGGCATCAGAAAGCGGGTCATTTCGGGGCTTATTGATGCGAATGCAAGCATCCAGTCAATTTCTTTTATTACAGAATCTGCATTGGGAGCCACTACTTGTTCAAAATATTTATCAAACTTACCTTCAAAGAATGTTGTACGTGCAAACAGATCATCATAGAAATCAACACCATTCCAAAAATTATTTTTATAATACCGGTAAGCATAAGCTGAATCATATTTACCACCGGGATGCAATGCTGCCGGTGGTATAATTGGTTCTTCCATTCCTTTTAATATGCGGCTTAATATTCCAGCCGGATTTTTTTTAATAAGGCTGTCGCGGTATTTTGCTATTAAAATTTCATTTGATTTTATTTTTTCAATCCATTTTACTGAATCTACTTTAGTGGCAGATAATGCAAGTTGGTTTCTTGCATTTGAAATGGCAGAACCCTTTTCACCCATGTACCGCTGATAGGCATTAAACTCAGTGTTATAAGGAGAGTTTGTAAATTTTATTGCCTTAAGCGAAGAGGAAGTATCTATTACAATTGAAAATTTTTGATTTTTATCTATCAGCACCTCAAAAAAACCACTTTTGTTTGGATAGCCTAATAAGTATATACCCCTGCCTAATTTTTTATTTCTTTTAAATGTTGCTTCACTTTTTTCATTTAAAAATACAGAGTCAATAATGGGATATTGTTTGGCACCGAAATAATGCCCCAGATAGATATATTGATTTTTATATGGTTTGAAGGTTACTTTAATTTCATAACCACCCATCTGTCCCGAGGCAGCCAACAACAGAAAAAGTAAAGGGAATACCAATAAACGTTTCATAGTATGAATAAGTAGGTAAAGATATTAAAAAGGTTGGAGGGAGGTAATGGAAGATTATGGAAATTTTAGAATTGTTTTATTAAACCAACGTCTTTTTTGGGATACGTATCATTTATATCTACCAGTCCTTAGCATTCCCCGTACCTTCTTTCATTTTTTCATTCTGCATCCTTTCCTTTACTTCTTTTTCTTTTTGCTGTAGTAGCTGAAGTTGTTTTTCCACTTCTTTTTTACTCAACTTAGATTGAGGCTTTTGTTGCTTTTTTTCTTCCTCTTTTTTTTTCTTTTGTTCTTCTTTTTTCCGGGGAGGTTGCTGTTGTTTTTTTAATTCAAGCAAAGCTTTTTGTAAATTTTCTCTTGCCTCATTATCGGCAGTATTTAGTCGCAAAGCCTTTTTATATGCCTCAATGCTTTCTTCCAATTTTTTTTCAGTACTCAATATGGCACCTGTGTTATAATAAGCAGTTGCTTTTGTTTGTATTTCATTTTTATCCGTCAACAATTTTTCAAATTCTTTTTTCGCATCATCGGGTTTGTTCATCCGGTATTTTGCAATAGCAAGATTATAGATTGCCGTTCTGTTTTCAGGTAATTTTTCAAGTGCTTTTGCATATTCTTTTTCTGCTTCGGCGTACTGCCGTTGTTTATAAAACTCGTTTCCCTTTCTGATAAAATCGTCAGACGTCTGTGCTGAGATCGATTTTATGAACAAAAAGCCGATAGCTATAAAAAATAGTTTTTGTGTCATTTTTTACTTTTTGTTTCTGGTAAAAAAAAATCTGTCAGTAACAATAAAAACATAGCGGCAACAAACCACTGAAAAAATGTTTTATAATCCAGCAAAGAATCATCATCAAACGATTTTTTTTCAATCTGCGAAAATTGTTTCATCAAAACCGAGACGGTTTCATCGCTATTTTGTAAGTGGTGATACACGCCATTCGTTACGGAAGCTATTTGTTTCAGCGCATCTTCATTGAGTTTTGAAATAATACTGTTGCCAGCTTCATCTTTTTTTATTTCTCCGGTTATGGGTTCAGTAATCGATGTGCCTTCTACCGATCCAATACCTATTGCATTTACCATCACTCCCTGTTTAGATAGTTCTTCAGCCGTTTTTGTTGCATTTGCATCATGTGTTTCACCATCGCTTATCAAAACAATAGTCTTAAATCTTTTTTCTTTATTGTTAAATGCAAGTGCACTCATTCTTAGTGCCTCACTTATTATTGTTCCCTGTTGTGTAACCGAACCCGTGCCAGCAGTTGATACAAATAACCGGGCAGCACTATGATCGGAAGTAAGTGGCATTTGTAAATAGGCTTTACCCGCAAACAATACCAGGCCAATTCTGTCATTAGGCATTTTGTTCATCAAATTAATGATAAGTTGTTTTGCCCGTTCAAGCCGGTTGGGTTGTAAATCCTGTGCCAGCATACTCTTACTTACATCCAATGCTATTACCAC
>JANPEU010000272.1:0-2005 GCA_031423175.1 Bacteroidota bacterium | reverse complement strand
ACCCAGCGAACAGTATCCGTGTGAATCAGGAACAGAAACCTGAACAATGGCCACATCAATCGGTAAAATTTTTTGTTTAAAAAGCTCAGGAATATCGCTAAGGAATACCGGCACATAATCAGCATATCCATCATTTACACTTTGCCGCAGGCTTGCAGAAACAAATAATGAATTAATCCGGAAATTGTCTTTAAACTCTGGTTTGTTTACATGAAAATCGCCATAAACTGTAATTGAAACCAATTCTACATCTCTTAACCGATAAGCTTCTTTTGCCAAATTTTCAAGCATAAAGGTTGGCGTACATGCACTGCCATGTATAAAAATCCGGTTACCGGATTCAATCACTTTCAAAGCCTCTTCAGCGGAAACATATTTCATCTTTTTCTTTTTTAGTATAGT
Source organism: Bacteroidota bacterium (assembly GCA_031423175.1). GTDB lineage: Bacteria > Bacteroidota > Bacteroidia > Chitinophagales > Chitinophagaceae > VBAR01. Next base: position 1,603 of record JANPEU010000272.1, on the reverse strand, counting down.
ACGATGTAAAAATAACCGGATGCAAATTATATCAGATGATAAAAATCAATACAAAGAAAAATTATTATCAGTTACAAATAACAAAATCCAATTCTAATAAAAAAAGCCTTTACTATTTCAGTAAAGGCTTTGTTTCTTAAAGTGGAGGCCTGACTACGCTGAAGCTTCGTCAGGTGAATGATTAGAGTCTCTCCCTAAAATCCTTTTATACAAAATAGCTTTCCCTGAGCCTGTTTTAAAATATTTCTCTAAACTTCTTGCCTGTGATTCAGTTTGAAGGCCAATGTATGAAAGTAATTCAAAGGGCAGATAATGTTTTGTTGATTGAGAAAGTCCTTCATTATGCTCGGCAAATCTTCTTTTCAAATCATTTGTAGAACCTATATAAGTAAATTCATAATTTTTACTTTTTAAAATATATATACATACCACATAAAATAAAAATTTTAAACAAAAGCCAAGGCTTAGTAAAGCAAGCCTCACTACAAAATAGTTTCGTGAGGCAGACCTCATTACGCTAAAGATTTCATCAGGCCAGCCTCACGAAGCCTTGGCGTAGTGAGGTGGAGGTGAGGAGAGTCGAACTCCTGTCCAAACATATTCCCCAAAAGCTTTCTACATGTTTATTTCATTATTGATTGTCGGCAATGAACAGGAAACGAACAAACCAATTCATTACTTAGCTGCGATCGGCTTAAGCAACATTCACAGCACACTGTTGCAGCAACTTGTTTTATTTTGATGTCGGCGGCGGGGCGTGGTAACAAGTCAACCTGCCCGGCGACCCTAATGACTACTTAATCACTGATTAGGCAGCCATGGCATACTGAGTATTGCCATTTGAGTTTTGAGTATTCAGATTAGCCTGCTAATTACACAACGCAGAACATGCTTACACAATCAAAGATCTATGCTGTCGAAACCAGGCACCCCCAATTTATTTTAAATTTTAGATTTAAAATTTAAAAATTTTTTGAACCAAGCCGAATTGTTACTATTTAGCTTTACTTGCGACGCTCCGTTCATCTTTTTGTACGCTACTCGGCAATATCGAACAGTCTGCAAAAATAGCAATCTTAACTTAGTTATAGTGCAAAAGTTTCATTAAAGATTAAACAACATTCCATCGGAATGCGAAATAATTTATTTTTACCCAATGACAAACCCGTTAGAAATTTATCAGCAGCAAATTTCCAAACTCAGCGATGAACTCACAACACTTCAAAAACGAAAATCATTATTCGGGTGGTTAAGGTTCATTACACTCATCGTTGCTTTTATCGCCGTTTGGAAACTCTGGTCGTTGGGCTTATTCATCGCATTAACCGTTTTCTTTTCATTAATTGGTTTATTCCTTTTCTTACTTTCAAAAGATTTGAGTAATAATTCAGCAATTGAAAATGTAAACCGGTTAATCAAGATAAATGAGACAGAAATTGAAGTTTTGAATCATCATTTCATTCATTTGCCAGCTGGCACACAATTCAAACCCGAAACCCATGAATATGCAAACGATCTTGATATTTTTGGCAGAGCATCGCTGTATCAATACATCAACCGGACCAACAGCGAACAAGGGAATACATTATTTGCAGATTGGTTA
>JANPEU010000271.1:0-5036 GCA_031423175.1 Bacteroidota bacterium | reverse complement strand
GGGGTACGCAATGGGGAATGAATGGAATTGGTTGGGTACGGTATGGCGATTTTAAAGAGTTTGTTCGTGAAGCGTATGGGATTGACCCGTTACCAAAAAGATCAAACGTTGCAAACATTCCGCTTGAATGTAATATTGGTTTGGTAAATAATGAAACAAATAAAAATATTTCACTCCGATCAGTTGGTACTAATTTATTTCAAACCGTAACTCCAATTGCAAAAGGCACCCGATTCAAAGTGTCGGTTCAAAATGCAACTGAATGCTATATCTATATTTTTGCAATGGAGACAGATGGTAGCAGTTTTGTTTTATTTCCTTATATGAAGCCCGGAGAAACTATTTCTAAACATTCGCCGTATTGTGGTATCACCGGATATCGTTTGTTTCCAAAATCACAATCACTGGAAGCAGATACAATCGGCAATCGTGATTATATTGCTTTTGTAGTAAGCAAAGAAGTGTTAGATTATAATTCACTTAACAATGCAATCAGCAGAAGTACAAAGACAGATTTTGCGGGTAAAGTAAATGAGGCATTAAATAGCATTTTGATACGTTCAGCAAATTTTAATAACACCAATGATGGTCGCATTTATTTTAAAGTAAATGCTAACGATAACAAAGCTGTTGCAGGTGTCGTTGCTTTTGATAAATACTAAAAAAATGAAAAAAACACTTGTATTACTTATTGCTTTTTTATTTGTGCTAATTAGTTTTTCGCAGGATATGAAGAAATTTAATTTGTACAAACCTGAAGAAAATGCAATGCAGAAAATAGAAGAGGCAATCGTAAAAGCGAAGTCAGAAAAAAAACAGGTGTTTATACAAATTGGTGGTAATTGGTGTATCTGGTGTGCAAGATTTAATGATTTTGTCACTTCGGATAAAAAAATTGATTCACTCATCAAAACAGACTATGTGACCTATCATTTAAATTATAGTAAGGAAAATTTTAACACAGCATTACTGGATAAGTTTGAATACCCACAGCGGTTTGGCTTTCCTGTATTTCTAATTTTAAATGCTGAAGGAAAATTAATTCATACACAGGATTCATGGTTTCTGGAAGATGGCAAAACTTCTTACAATACAGAAAAAATTATGAGCTTTTTAAATAATTGGAAACAAAAAGCATTTGAACCTTCACAATACAAAGAGCAATAAATATGGATAATAATGCAGCAGATTTTATTAAAATAGTCAGGCATCCATTTAAGTTTCGGTTTTTTCTTTTTTCAAAACTACCTGCAGCTTTTTTTTCTGGAGTTAGAGTAAGGGAGATTGATGAAACTAAATGTGTTGTTTCAGTTCCATTTAAATGGCTTACACAAAATCCATTTCGAAGTACCTACTTTGCCAGTCTTAGTATGGCTGCTGAAATGAGTACGGGGGCATTGGCACTCGCAAATATTTATAAAAGAAATCCACCGGTAAGCATGTTAGTGGTAAAAGTGGAATCAACATATTTTAAAAAAGCGATTGAAAAAACATTTTTCACTTGTAATGATGGTCAGTTATTTTATAACGCAGTCGAAGAATCTGTAAAAACAGGAGAGGGGCAGATTGTAAAAGCAAAATCGGTCGGCGTAAATCGAAAAGGAGAAGTGGTGGCTGAGTTTTTTGTTACCTGGTCGTTTAAAGCAAAAAAATAAGAAACTAAAAAAAGATAGCAATCCGTATCAACACATTTAAAATATTTTTTTGCGTAGAGAAATACTAAAGGAAGGTCCAAAATCTTCTTCTGTTAAATGTAAATTATATCTTACTTCGGGTTCCAATATTAATGACTTAGAAAGGTTGAATGATTTTGAAATACCTGCGGAAAAAGAAAACTGCAAATTATTGGTATCATAACTGCTGATCGTAAGACCAGGTGAAGCTGATTTAGTTTTCCATCCAATAAAATAACCCAACTCAGGTCCAACGGAAAAATTGAGAAGCTTTGAACTAAACCGATAAAGAACTGGTAACAGTAATCTCCTGTCTGCAACTTTTCCATAATAAATATCAGTGCTTACACCATTCGAAAAATAAATATAGAATCTTACCGGTTTACTCTGATAAAATAAACCACTTTCTATTCCGCTATGTTTACTTACTTTATAAACCAGATGACCCCCAGGCCCTATACCCCATCCATTTGATTGAAAATGTTCATTTATAAGTTTAGCCCCCACCTCTAATGATTTTTTATTTTTTTGGCCAAATAAAACAGAAACACAAAGCATACTGAATACAAACAAGAAATAAATTTTTCTCATAATTAAATTTTGTTCAAATTAGCTTATCATTTCAAAGTAGCAAAACAATAAAAAATGATTTGTATTTTTTTTATCAATTAAAAACTCTAATGGGATAGAAATTAGGTTCTACACCATTAGCGGAAGGAGAAATTTTTTATGAAAATAGCGTTTCATGGTGCAGCACGAACAGTAACCGGGTCAAAACATTTATTGACTTTAAAGAACGGGAAAAAAATTTTGCTCGATTGCGGAATGTTTCAGGGCATGGGAAAAGAAACCGATATGATGAACCGCGAATTGGGTTTTGATGCAACTCAGGTGGATGTAATGATTCTTTCCCATGCACATATTGATCATAGCGGGTTAATTCCAAAATTGGTAAAGGATGGTTTTCGAGGAAATATTTTTTGTACCCCAGCAACTAAGGATCTTGCAATTGTATTACTTGAAGATTCGGCAGAGATACAGGAAGACGATATAAAATATAAAAACAAAAGACGTGCTGCAGAAGGATTGCCTTATTTAAAGCCTCTTTATACAAGCGAAGATGCAAAAATTGCGAGTACACATTTTGTTGAAAAAGAATATGCTGCCTGGTTTGATGTGATTGATGGGGTACAGGCAATGTTTACTGATGCAGGACATATCATTGGGAGTGGATGCGTTCATCTTAGAATAAATGAAAATAGGAAACAAACAACAATTACATTCAGTGGCGATGTAGGCCGTTACCGGGATGTAATTTTAAAATCTCCCGAAATTTTTCCGCAGGCAGATTATATTATTCTTGAATCCACTTATGGAAATAGTTTACACGATGTAAATACAACTACACCAGATCAGTTTCTGCGATGGATAGAAAAAGCATGTCTTCAGAAAAAAGGAAAATTAATTGTTCCGGCTTTTAGTGTTGGCCGTACACAGGAGTTATTATATGCACTCAACCAACTTGAACTTGAAAACAGATTGCCTGATCTTGATTATTATGTTGACAGTCCTTTAAGCGTTTCTGCTACCGAAATTGTAAAACGATATCCGGATTATTTTAATAAAACGATTCAGAAAATTTTAAAAAGTGACAGTGATCCATTTGGATTCAAGGGTTTAAAATTTATAAAGACTGTTGAACAATCGAAGATGCTCAACTTTCAAAATGGGCCCTTTGTAATTATTTCTGCAAGTGGTATGGCAGATGCAGGCCGGGTAAAACATCATATCAGCAATACGATTGAAAACAGCCGGAATACAATTTTATTGACTGGGTATTGCGAACCACATTCGGTAGGCGGTCGATTAATGAATGGTGATAAAGAAATAAAATTGTATGGTGTAGAGCATCAGGTAAATGCTGAGATCGGATCAATAAGAAGTATGAGTGCTCATGGCGATTATGAAGATCTGAGTCAGTGGCTGGCTTGTCAGGATAAGCAACAAGTTAAAACCATTTTTTTGGTACATGGAGAATATGAAGTGCAACAGGATTTTCAGCAACGCTTAATCAAGAAAGGATATAATAGTGTTGCTATACCTGAAATGCATAGCGAAGTTGGGTTAAGTTGATAAACTGTTTTATTCGGCAGTTGTCGGATCAATAATAACCGAAACTTTTGCAACCGAGTTTGCAGGGAACCCTCCCTTTTGCGCATGTTCTCTCACCATTTCTTCATTTGGTGCATTATAAATGCAATAAATTTTATCGGCAGTTACATAACTATGAACCCATTGAATCTGCGGGCCCATTGAATTTAAAACTCCGCAGGATGTTTGCGAAATTCCTTTTAATTGTTCTGAAGTTAATTTTCCGGCTCCAGGAATTTCCCGTTCAATGACAAATTTTGGCATAATGTTTTTTTATTAATGTTAAAATTCAGGACTGTTTTGTATCAATTCACTGAGTTTGAAAAATAGCTGAAATTAGGTTGCTTTTTTAAAGTTAATTGATTTTTTAATGCCTGAAATATTTTTTTCACATCTTCTTAGTAAACACAGAACATCTTTTTACGTTTATATAATGAACTAAAAAATGTACCATGAAAAAACAATTAAAATCGTGGGTTGGATTGTTGAGTGTTATCTTACTGCTAAGCAGCTGTGCGTCCACGGCGCATATTGAAAAAGACGACAATTTTAATTTTAACTATTACAAATCATTTACCTGGAATAGTAATGGGGACAAAGAGAATGATTTACTGAAAAATAATATCCGCATTGCCGTAAATCAGGAATTACTGAAAGCTGGTTGGTCTGAATCTAAAAGTAAACCAGATATATTGCTTGAATACGATGTGCTGGTTGAAAAATCAGTAAAAGAACAAAGCAGTCCGGTTTATTCAAGACCTTACTCCAGATTAATTTACAATCCATATACCCGCCGTTATACATCTGTTTATTATCCTTCTCAATTTTTAGGTTATGAAAGAGATGAGCAAAAAATACAAGAGGGAACTGTAACCATCACGATGATTGAGGCAAAAACAGATAAAATGATATGGCAAGGTTGGAGTAAAGATGAAGTGAATAATAAAAATCTGACTTCAAAAGAAATTCAAAATCTTGTAAAAACTATTTTCAAAAAAGCAGATTTAGCCAAAAACTGATTTTTAGATTGGACGGAACAGGATAATGAATAACCTCTGAGTGGATCAGGGGTTATTTTTTTAAATAAGTTTGGCTAAAAAACATCTCAACCCTATCTTTGCCGTCCTTTAAAAGAAGGCCCGTTCGTCTAAGGGTTAGGACACCACCCTTTCACGGTGGTGATACGAGTTCGAATCTCGTACGGGCTACAAA
>JANPEU010000270.1:0-5116 GCA_031423175.1 Bacteroidota bacterium | reverse complement strand
GTGGTGACGAAGTAACTGGTACTTGCGGCTGGCTAAGTAATGGTGGTCGCTATGCCGGCTGAGTTCAAAAAGAAAAAGTCTTCCGATTATATGATCACTATTCCAGCTATGAGCAGGCATAGCCCGTTCGTATTTTTCATCTGCAATTTTTTTACGTTGCAACCCGTAATGTTCAATGTAGTTTACAGTTTCAAGTAAAAGAATTCCAATACCTGCGGCGAGAAGGTAGTACAGCGTAATAAGCCATCCGAAAGCAAAAAAGATAATGGTAACAAATACACTCTGTATAATCGTGAACTGTATCATTTCATTATACAATGAGAAAACAGGTTTATTATTTTTCTTTACATCACTGGCAGCAATCTTCCAGGCACTGAGATAACCTGTGAATACACTCCGAAAATAAAAACGATACACCCACTCATTATAACGGGCACTGCTGGGATCGTTTGGTGTAGATACTTTTTTATGATGACCTTTATTATGTTCAATAAAAAAATGCATGTACTGTGAAGTAAGCAATAACATTTTTGCAAGCAGTTGTTCAAATTTATTTGCTCTATGGCCAAGCTCATGTGCCACATTAATGCCAAATACGCCACAGAGTGAGCCCATTACCCAAATCCTTCCGGCAATATCATACCACTGCAGATTATCTTCTGTCATAGAAAAAAGAAACTTGATTAATAATACGTATTGAAAAATTACGGCTACATAAAGAAGTAAATCATACGTTCGATCGGCTTTCGCCATTTCTTCTTCCGCTTCAGCTAAGTTTTTTTCTTTAGGTTTAATAAATAATTCAAGCAGGGGTACAAAAAACCATACCCACACTAATGGCATCCACACCTGCCAGCCGGTAATAGTAAAAGAATAGAATGCGCCAATGAATAGAATAAATGGGAACGCATATTTAAGTGCCCGGATGTGCATACTCTTTATTATTTCTATAAATGTAAAAATATTTTTTGTTCTTTAACGTTTTATAAAAAAAGCAATTAAACTTTATAACTTTATGGGTGTCTCTCGTAAGTTATTCTCTCATCCGGAGTCTCAATATCAGAATAAAATCGTTAGCTCATGTCTTCAACTAATCAAAGTAAAAACCTGCATCTTTTATGGCGTGCTGGGTTCGGACCTGCCGTAGAACAGTTAGGTGATCTGGATAAATTTTCTCCAAAGCAATTTTTTAAAGCTTTAATCAAAGCCTCGGAAAAAAGACCGGAGTATATTGATGTGGCTGATGATTATCTAAAGGGATTGGTAATGGGCATTGAAGAAATTGGACGGCAGCAAAAAAAAGAAATGACAGTTGATAAACGCAAAGAAGTTCAACAAAAAAACCGTCAGGGTGTACGAAACCTGAATATGTATTGGATGCATGAGATGGTGAATACAGGGGCACAGCTTCGGGAAAAATTAGGTTTTTTCTGGCACGGGCATTTTGCCTGCCGCAACCTGAATGTTTTTTATCAGCAGGGATTGCTTGATATTATTCGTAGGAATGCCTTGGGTAGTTTCAGAACAATGCTGCATGAAGTTTCGAAAAGTGCAGCCATGCTTAATTTTTTAAACAATCAGCAAAACAGAAAAGATCATCCGAATGAAAATTTTGCACGGGAAGTAATGGAGTTATTTACAATTGGCAGAGGTAACTATACAGAAGATGATATTAAAAATGCTGCAAGAGCATTTACAGGTTGGGGGTCCAATATTAAAGGAGAATTTCAGTTTCGCAGGTTTCAACATGACTTTGGCAGTAAAACAGTCCTTGGTAAAACAGGGGACCTTTCTGGCGAAGAAGTACTTGATTTATTATTAGCACAAAAGCAAACTGCAAAATATATTACTAATAAGTTTTATAAATTTTTTGTGAATGAAACGCCGGATGAGAAAAATATTGAATGGCTGGCGGATCGGTTTTATAAAAATGATTATAACATAAGCAAACTCTGCGAAGATATTTTTACCAGCGACTGGTTTTATGAAGAAAAAAATATTGGAGCTAAAATTAAAAGCCCGGTTGAATTATTAGTTGGCATACAAAGAGTACTTCCTATGAAATTGGAAAATGAAGAAGCATTGATGTTATTACAAAGAGTATTGGGCCAACTTTTATTTTACCCCCCAAATGTAGCAGGCTGGGCGGGTGGCAAAGCATGGATTGATAGTTCTTCATTAATGATGCGGATGCGAATACCACAAATGCTGAATGACCAGGATGAAATGAATGTAAAACCAAAAGATGATGATGATACAATGATGGGTCGAAAGAATGATAAAAATGAAGACGCAAAACAAAAAGGCAATAAACAATTGGGCAGGCTGGGCAAACCAATTTTGGTAAATATTGACTGGACTAAATATGTAAAAAATTTTGAGTCCGTACAAAGAGAAAATTTACTGGAAGGATTAAATAAAACTTTATTACTTACAAAAAAGAATGTGGGTGCTGAATTGATAAAAAAATTCAGTGATGAAAGTGGCAGGGAAAATTTTATAAAATCCGCAACGATACAGATAATGAGTACGCCGGAATACCAATTATGTTAATTGCGGATTTCAGATTGCAGATTTTAGATTAATCTGCAATCGCCAATCTAAAATCTAAAATTATTTGGCATGTATATCAAAAGAAAACAATTTATCCAGGTCGGTTCGCTGGCAACCGCATCATTAATGCTTCCAAAGTTTTTAAAAGCTTTTGAAGCAAAGAATATGGTGCCGGCAGGAAATAAAGTAACTGTCATTTTGCAATTGAGTGGTGGATGCGATGGATTAAATCAGATTATTCCAATACGGAATGATATTTATTATAAATCAAGACCAAGATTGGGAATTGCAAAAGATAAAGCACTTGTATTAACGGATGAAGTAGGTATTCATCCGGCATTAAGTGGGTTTAAAGAATTATATGATGATGGAAGTATGGCCATTTTAAATAATGTTGGCTATCCAAATCCCGATCGTTCACATTTCCGCAGTATGGATATATGGCATACTGCCAGCCAGAGTAGTGATTATTTGAATACAGGTTGGGTAGGCAGGTATTTAGATGCACAATGCAATGGTTGCGATCATCCAACACAAGCTATTGAAATGGATGATGTATTAAGCCTGGCATTGAAGGGGGATAATATCAAAGGAATAGCAGTAAAAGATCCACGCCGTTTATACGGCACAGCCAATGAAAAGTTTTTTAAAGAAATAAATAAAAATCATATAGACGAAAAAGGAGAGCAGCCGGTGGATTATTTATATAAAACAATGGCGGAAACACTTTCTGCAGCTGATTATATCTTTCAGCAAAGCAAACTGCATCCTTCAACTGCTGATTATCCGAAAACGGATTTGGCAAACAGTTTAAAAACGATTGCCTCTTTAATTTTTTCTGATATTAATACCAAAGTGTATTATGTTTCGCTGGGAAGTTTTGATACGCATATCAATCAGGAGCAACAGCAACAACGGTTGTTTACAGAAATGAATGATGCAGTGAAAGCATTTGTAAAAGATTTGAAAAATAATCGCCGCTTTGATGATGTGATGCTGTTTACTTTTTCTGAATTTGGAAGACGTGTGGCGCAAAATGCAAGTAATGGAACCGATCACGGCACCAGCAATAATATGCTGTTCATCGGCGGCGGACTAAAACAAAAAGGAATTATCAATGAAATGCCCAATCTTGCTGATTTAGATGAAGGTGATTTGAAACATAAAGTTGATTTCAAAAATGTATATGCAACGGTTTTAAAGAATTGGTTGCAGGCAGATGATGTAAAGATACTTGGCAAGCAATACGAGTATCTGAAGTTTGTATAAGATGAGGCTGCTGGCTATTCGCTTTTATCAGTGACCATGCAGATATAAGGGTAAATTAAAAACTTCGGATTGTAATTCTGTTTTTTAAAATCTAACTTTGAGGAAACATATTTTTATGGAAGAGATATTTTTTTTAGTTGAAGAAAGCTCTGATGGTGGATTTACTGCCAAAGGGTTAGGTATTTCTATTTATACAGAAGCAGAAACTATTGAAGGAATAAGAAAAGCTGTAAAAGATGCTGTGCATTGTCATTTTGATGATAATAGTAAGAAAAGAATAATCAGGCTGCACATCGTAAAGGATGAAATAATAGCGGCATGAAAGTCCCAAGAGATTTAAGTGGTCAGGATTTAATTAAACTACTTAAGCCCTTTGGCTATTTACCCACCCGGCAATCAGGCAGCCATATAAGATTGAGTACTGAGGTAAACGGTCAACATCATATCACAATCCCAAATCATGATCCATTAAAGGTTGGAACACTTTCAGCAATTATCGGCGATATTGCATCACATTTCAATAAAACAAAAGATGAATTTTTGAATGAGATGTTTAGATAAAATTAAAAATTTCACTAAAGATCAATGAGTGTCTTTCATCAATTTTTTTAAAAACCCGTTACGCAATACTGCTTAACGGGTTTTTAATTAGAGAAATATTTATAAACTCTTACTCTTTTTTATCGCAATTCTATATAGAACAATGCCCATCAATGCAAAGAAAGCAACGCCCAGCCATTTATAACCTTCGCCCCCAAGAGAATTTGTCAGTCCATGCTCCGCATTTACTTCGCTCAGTTTTGTATTCACACTATCAATCGAGGAAAGAATGGCCACCAGCACACCGGCTAATGCACCACCCGCTACGAGGCCGGTTGCAAACAGGTTTCCTTTTCCAAGATCTTCCTCCTCCGGAGCTATTACAATTTTTTTCTTTTTCTGTCTCCATTCAACAACACCCCTGATAGCACCGCCAATGAAAATGGGAAGCGTGGTTGATAGGGGAAGGTAAATTCCAATGGCAAAGCTCAATGCTTTAATACCACAGAGCTCCACTACTATTGCGATAAACACGCCTACCAATACAAATTGCAAGTCAAGATTAAAAGAAAGAATTCCTTTTATTAATGTAGCCATCAATGTACCCTGTGGGGCAGGATATTTATCTGTACCAATGGCATGTTGAATTCCCTGTGCCGCCATTTCAGCAGTGGGTTGATCAAGTATTTTTATAGTTGCACCAATGGCTATTGAAGAAACAATCGCTCCGACAAATAAAGCTATCTGCTGGTAT
>JANPEU010000269.1:0-5656 GCA_031423175.1 Bacteroidota bacterium | reverse complement strand
GCATATATATATCTGCGTTATGCCACCCCATATTACAATGTTACAGGCTCCATGCATATTAAAAGCGAACCGCAAGGTGGGAGATCAGATAAGTTTGATGACATTTTTTTAAATAACAAAACACTTAACATACAAAGTGAGATAGAAGTATTAAAATCACGACCCTTAATGGAAAGAGTCGTAATAAAACTTGGTGTTAACATAAGTTATTATGCAATTGGAAAAATTAAATCTCCAAATGTTTATAAGCAATGTGCCATAACTCTTATACCGCTTTTGATAAAAGATTCAAGCAGGACTTTTACATTAAATATTCGGTTTGGAAGTGATGATAAATTTAAAGTGAACAATAGTAAAACTGAGTTTAAGCTGAACGATAATTTTGCAAACCCTTATGGGCTATTCAGAATTATTAGAAATGCGAATTTTGGTATTGGAAAGGAGTATGATATTATTTGGCAACCGGTGACAGCTACTGCAAACAGTTTTGCAAGCACTCTTCAGGTACAGCCCAAAGCTTTAGGAACAGGCATATTGAATCTTAGCATGCTTACTTCTAATGAACAATTAGGAGCTGATGTAATAAATTCTGCAATGGTGGAATATGATTCTGTAACTATCCAGGAAAAAAATATTCAGTCTGAACGGGCAATCCGTTTTATTAGAGAACGTCTCGATACATTAGATATTGAAATAGACCAAATTCAAACACGATTATTGACCTTACGTCAAAAAAGTGGGTTAATAGATTTAGAGAGACAGTCAGGTAATTTTTTCAATACAATTAATGAAACTGATAAAATGATTGTTGACCAAATGACCAAAGCAAATGCTGCCGATTTGATCGATGGGTATCTTAAAAACAAAAAAAATGAATTTGATCTTGTTCCAAGCTCACTTGGAATTATTGATTTTACTTTAAACTCCTTAGTAGCTTCTTATAATGCGATGCAGCAGGAAAGAAAAAATCAATTGGAAGGTGGTATGACTTCTCAGCATCCTGTTATAAAGCAAAAAGAAAAAGATATAGAAGAGCTTCGAAAAAGTTTACTGGAAGCACTTAGAAATATTAAAAACGAAATAAACTCGCAGGTAGCAGAATATAGAAGACAAAACAATTCAGCTCAATCTCAATTAAAATTATTTCCTGAAAAAACAAAAGAGTTGCTTGAAATAGAAAGACAAATGCAGGTAAAACAGGAGCTTTATGATGTATTGAAAAAAAAGGAAGAGGAAACTGCTATTTCAAGAGCATCACAGATCTCTAATTCAAAAATATTAAATAAAGCGATTGGTTCCGGAGTACCGGTAAAACCCAATCGCAGAGCGATTCAAATACTTGCAATCTTATTGGGATTGGGAATACCTGCGATGTTTGTTTTTATTAAGGAGGTAATTAATGACAAAATTTCCACTCGATTCGATATTGAAAAAATTACTCCTGCACCCATACTTGGAGAAATTGGTCATTCTTATTCTGATAAGGCATTGGTGGTTACAAAAACAACACGTAAGATGGTTGCTGAGCAGTTCCGTATCATACGATCGAATCTGCAGTATATACTTGGCAAAGCGGATAAATCAGTTATCCTTGTATCCTCTTCATTTAGTGGTGAGGGAAAATCATTTGTCAGTACCAACTTAGGGGCTGTTTTATCATTGGCTGGTAAAAAAACGATTGTACTTGAGTTTGATATTCGTAAGCCAAAAATTCTTTCATCATTGGAAATTTCAAAAAAACCGGGGATCACTAATTTTTTGGTTGGCAAAGCGAATATTGAAGATCTACCGATTCAAATAAGCGATTATGAAAACCTGTATGTGTTGCCCTGCGGCCCTATTCCTCCAAACCCTTCTGAGCTTTTACTAAGTGAGAAAGTAGATGAATTATTTGTCTGGCTTAAAAATAATTTTGATGTAGTGATAATTGATACGGCTCCGGTTGGAATGGTAAGCGATGCTCAAACCCTGGCTAAGTATGCAGATTGTACATTGTATATCGTAAGACAAGGGCATACATTTAAAAAACAAGTTGCATTGATTGATGAATTTTATCAACAAAAGAAACTCCCAAGAGTTTCAATTATCATCAACGATGTAAAAATCAAACCCGGTTATGGTTATTATGGTTACGGACGTTATGGTTACGGTTATGGCTATGGATCCGGTTACGGATATTATGAAGAAGAAACACCCAGAGGATCATTTCTTGACAGATTGCTCACTGCACTCGACATAAAAAAAGTATTTAGAAAAAAGTAACTTCCACTATTTTGAGAATTTTAGTTACAGGCGGTGCCGGTTTTATAGGTTCAAATCTTGTTGAAGAATTATTAAAAGATAAAACCATTTTGTTGGTAAGAGTTCTTGATAATCTTGCAACAGGCTCATTAAAAAATATTGAACCATTCTTTGCAGACAAACGTTTTCAATTTACCGAAGGGGATATACGAGATTATAATACTTGTCTTCTGGCATGTGATCAAATAGGTTATATCTCTCACCAGGCGGCATTGGGTTCTGTTCCGCGATCTATCAACGATCCGCTTACAACAAACGATGTAAATATTACCGGTACGTTAAATATTTTTACTGCTGCAAAAGAAAAAAAAATTAAGCGAATAGTTTATGCAGCAAGTTCTTCCACTTACGGCGATCATCCCGGGCTACCGAAAGTGGAACATATAATTGGTAATCCTTTATCGCCGTATGCAGTTACCAAATATGTAAATGAGTTGTATGCAAAGGTTTACTCCGAATTATATGGAATGGAAATAATTGGCTTGCGGTATTTTAATGTATTCGGCCCCCGGCAAAATCCACAAGGCCCGTATGCAGCAGTTATTCCACTTTTTGTAAAAGCAATTATTGAAAATAAACCGCCGGTTATAAATGGAGATGGTGAACATAGCCGCGACTTTACCTATGTTGCAAATGCAGTACAGGCAAATATAAAAGCCTTATTTACTGAAAATAAAAATGCGGCTAACCAGGTTTATAATATTGCTTATGGGCAGCAAACTTCTTTGAATGAACTGTTTGGTCATTTAAAAAATATTGCAAGTAGTAATTTAGAAGCTATTCATGGCGCCGATAGAATTGGAGATGTAAAACACAGCCTTGCAGATATATCAAAAGCAAAAGATTTAATAGCATATAACCCTGAAATATCGGTAGCAGATGGATTGAAAAAAACTTTTGATTGGTATAAAAAAAATCTTCATTGGCTCAGTTAAGTACCAAAATCTTATTTAAGCATGAAAAGAACAATCATTATCACAGGCGGAGCAGGTTTTATTGGCTCACATGTGGTGCGGTTATTTGTTAATAAATATCCTGATTATAAAATCATCAATTTAGATGCATTAACTTATGCTGGCAACCTTGAAAACCTGAAAGACATTGAAGGCGCACCAAATTATTTTTTTGAAAAAGCCAATATTCTAAATACAGATGATATAGAAAGAATATTTCTTTTACATCAGCCCGATGGTATTATTCATCTTGCTGCGGAAAGCCATGTGGATCGTTCTATTATTTCACCACTCGATTTTGTTTATACGAATGTAATAGGCACCGTAAATCTTTTAAACACAGCAAAATATTTTTGGTCGCAAACTCCTTTGGAGAAAGATAATTTTGAAGGAAAACGTTTTTATCATGTTTCTACCGATGAGGTATTTGGGGCTTTGGGTGAAACAGGGTTATTTACAGAACAAACTCCCTACGCCCCCAACTCGCCGTACTCTGCGTCCAAAGCATCATCTGATCATTTTGTAAGAGCATATAGCGAAACATATCACCTGCCTGCTATCATTACCAATTGTTCAAACAATTACGGACCCAACCATTTTCCGGAAAAACTGATTCCACTTTTTATCAATAACATAATCAATAAAAAACCACTGCCGGTTTATGGCGATGGTTTATACACAAGGGACTGGTTGTTTGTAAAAGATCATGCTGCAGCTATTGACCTGGTTTTTCATAAAGGAAAAAATGGAGAAACCTATAATATCGGCGGGTTCAATGAATGGAAAAATATTGACCTTGTAAAACTCCTTTGCAAACAAATGGATGAAAAATTGGGTAATGTTGCTGGTACAAGCGAACAATTGATTACATATATCAAAGACAGGCCGGGTCATGACCGTCGCTATGCAATAGATGCAACAAAAATAAGTAGCGAACTCGGTTGGAAACCTTCCGTAACATTTGAAGAAGGACTTTCACAAACAATAGACTGGTATTTGCAAAATACAGAATGGCTGAAGCATGTAACGAGTGGCGATTATAAAAATTATTATGACTTACAATATCATAAAAAATAATTTATGAAAGGAATCATCCTTGCAGGTGGAAGCGGAACAAGATTGTATCCAATTACCAAAGCTGTTTCAAAACAGTTGATGCCGGTTTATGATAAGCCCATGATTTATTATCCACTTTCTATTTTAATGATGGCTGGTATAAAAGAAATTTTAATCATCACTACTCCCGAAGATAATGCAGCATTTAAAAGATTATTGGATGATGGAAGTCAGCTGGGTTGCAAATTTGAATATGCAATACAAGAAATACCAAACGGACTGGCACAGGCATTTGTTATTGGTGAATCTTTTATTGGAGAAGATAAAGTGGCTTTGATACTAGGCGATAATATTTTCTTTGGTTCGGGCTTGGGAAAATTGCTCCGTTCAATGAATGATGTGGAAGGAGGTTGTGTTTTCGCCTACCAGGTAAGCGATCCACAGCGGTATGGTGTGGTGGAGTTTGATGAAAAGATGAATGTACTATCCATAGAAGAAAAACCAACTGAACCAAAATCAGATTTTGCAATACCCGGTCTTTATTTTTACGATAATGATGTGGTGGCTATTGCAAAAAATCTCCAACCTTCAAAAAGAGGAGAATACGAGATTACTGATTTAAATAAAGAGTATTTAAAAAAGGGAAAATTAAAAGTTGCAATGCTCGATAGAGGCACTGCCTGGTTAGATACCGGAACATTTGACTCGCTGAATGAAGCTGCAGAATTTGTAAGAGTGATAGAAAAACGGCAAGCAATGAAAGTAGGATGTATAGAAGAAGTAGCCTGGCGACATGGTTTTATTGATGATAATCAATTGATGCTTCTGTCGGAACAATATTCTAAAAGCGGGTATGGAGAATATCTTAAAAACCTAATTTCTTAAATTATTCACTGCACTAAACTATTTTATTTAAAAATATCTAACTATCCATGAATATTTCTGTAGTAGGAACTGGTTATGTAGGATTAGTTACCGGAACTTGTCTTGCTGAAACAGGCCATACTGTTTATTGTGTTGATATTGACAAGAGCAAAGTTGACAAACTCAACAGTGGTCAGGTTACTATTTTTGAACCCGGACTTGAAACTTTTTTTCACCGAAATATCAAGGAAGGCCGCCTGCATTTTACCACATCATTAAAAGAAGCAGTTGAAAAAACAGATATTATTTTTCTTGCATTACCCACACCTCCCGGTGAAGACGGCTCTGCAGATTTGAAATATATTCTCGGCGTAGCAGAAGATTTGGGTAAAATAATTAAAACCGGAGATTATAAAGTAATAGTTGATAAAAGTACAGTACCTGTTGGTACTGCTGAGAAAGTGAAAAATGCCATAATGCAA
>JANPEU010000268.1:0-18862 GCA_031423175.1 Bacteroidota bacterium | reverse complement strand
GATTTAACGCAGGTTCCCATTGAAGGTATGCCCGGCAAAAAGAAATGGTTGTTGCAAACATCGCAGAATGCATCTATGCAATATTTTGTTGGTGAGTTTGACGGTGAAAAATTTATAAATGAAACCCCAACAGATAAAATTTACCGTCCTGATTATGGTCCCGATTATTATGCGGCCATTACTTACGGGCAGTTGCCGGCATCGCATCTGCCAATAGCAATTGGATGGTTAAATAACTGGAACTATGCAAATGATATTCCAACTACACCCTGGAAAGGAGCAATGTCAATTCCCCGATCGCTAAGTGTAAAAAAAATAAATGGCGAATGGATCTTGATTCAAAAACCAGTTGAAAAAATAAAAACGCTGCGGCAGTTAGTCTATTCCACTAAAGCCAGGGTTATTGAAAAATCCATTGACCTGCCTTTGAGTTTACTGCAGTTTGAAATGGAAGTTGTAATACAAGCCAACGATAATGCGATTGCGGGTGTCCGCCTGGCGGTGGGCAATGATCATGCTTTTGAAATTGGGTACGATACCTATAAAAAGGTTCTGTACATTGACAGGAGTAAAACCGCCAATCAATCTTTCAATAAAAATTTTTCAACGCTAAACAGGTTTGAAATTCCCTATTCATTTGCGGGGAATAAAATCCGGTTACGAATTTTCTTTGATAATAGTATAGCTGAGGTTTTTGTAAATGATGGAGAGCGGGTATTTACCACACAAATATTTCCCGGCGAAAAGGATACGGGTATAGAGGTGTTCAGCGATGCTGTTTATTCAACCCTGGTTTCCTGTTCTGTATATAAA
The DNA here is from genome assembly GCA_031423175.1 of Bacteroidota bacterium. Taxonomy (GTDB): domain Bacteria; phylum Bacteroidota; class Bacteroidia; order Chitinophagales; family Chitinophagaceae; genus VBAR01. The sequence goes on along the minus strand of JANPEU010000268.1, from coordinate 18,049 downwards.
ATAAAATCTGTTTGGTGATTTTTATTGCAGTTTAACAAGCTCGGCCATAAGTTTGTCTATTTCCTGAATTGTGCTGTTGAGTTGTTTCATTACCGTTTCATCATTTGTATCATTCAATTTATCCCGCAGCATCAGCTCTGTTCTTCGCAGCTCGGTATATTGTTTTAAAATACTTACTTTCTTGTGTGCATTCGGCGATACATTTAATTTATCCATCTCGTTTAATAAACTATCTGCTTTATTCCATGCCGGATAAGATATATCTGCAATAATTTTTTTAAACTCCGGAATCGTGAGTGTAGTATCAGACAGTACGGGAGTTGCTTTATCCTGCCATTCTACAAACTCGTTGTATTTACCTGTAAACAATGCGTGGTCTTTATATTTTGAATCCCCCACTTCGGTTAATATTGAATTTCTTGATTCATCGCTCATTTTATTATCTGTGAGATAAAAATAAGCGGAAGCAAATGTGATTAATAAAATAGCGGGAATTAAATATTTTACAATTCCGGATTGTGTTTCTTCTTTCGTAATAGCAAACCAATATAAATATCCAATTATAAAGCCACTTACTAATCCGCCGATATGTGCAGAATTATCAACACCGCCTTTCATTCCATAAATAAGATTAAAAACAACAAATACTCCAATGCTCTGCAGTAATCCTTTTCGCATAGTCTGCGGAATGAGTTTGGTGGTAAGCAATGCAAGAAAAACTCCATACATACCAAAGATGGCCCCGGATGCACCTGCGCTATTGGTTCCTTCCTTATGCCACCATAAACTTACCAGCCCTGCAAAAATTCCTGTACATAAATAAGCTGTAATAAATTTTATTTTACCAAGCATGGGTTCCAAATAAACGCTTATCATAAACAGTGCATACATATTCATAAGTATATGGATCACCCCGAAATGAATAAACACACTTGTAAAAAGCCGCCACCAATCGCCGGTAAGTGTAAGTGCGGTAAAATTGCTTCCCCATTTAATGTGTACCAATGGATTTAATTCCATAATCCCCGCTCCATCCACCACCATAGCTACAAACATCAGCACATTGATTGCAATAATTCCATACGTGATATACAGATTACTGCTTCCCGGTTTCATTACTTTATTAATTTCTTCTGCCTGCTTTACTTCTTCCTGTGCAGCAACAATTGTTGATTGCTGTAATGCATTTATTTTATCCGACCATCCCTCTATCTTATGATCTGTTGCCTTTGATTTTACTTCGTTAAATGCAGCTAAAAATTCTTCAATTCTTTTTTTATTTCTGCCCGCCATATCAAATGACTCGTTGTGAATTTGTTTGCTGGTAACCGTTAACTGATTGTCCAATGCCTCAACCGTTATTTCCAAATCCCATTTGTTCCAACTGCGGGGAGTGTAGGCAACCAGGATGTTTTCGCCGGCATACTTCGTATTCCAATTTAGTTTTTCGCATGTACCAACTGCAAGTGCAATTATATGAGAAGCGGGATAACCACCTACTGTAATTGTTTCTTTTTTTTCGGGCATAAAAAAAATTTTGCTCAAGATGCTGCTTTTTAAAATCATTTCAAATTCCTGTTTTGCCTTCGGCGAATACGGCACACGGATGACACGGATTGAATGGATTTTTTAGATCATGCTCCCGGATAAAATCCTTCAATTCCTGTTGCATTTAAAAGAATCGGATTTATTCTGCAAAGCAGAATAAAGGATCCGTGTTCATCCGTTCAACCCGTGTCATCCGTGTGCAAAAAACAATTCAAACAGGAGTAGTTCAGCGGTTGCGGGCATTCCTTTATTTTCGCAGTACAATTTTATCAAATGAAGTTTCGCAATTTTAAATTAGTAGGATATGTGATTTATGGCCGCGGTAGTTTTAATCAACTGGATGAAATAATAGCCCCGCACAGAAAGGGAACTGCTCCAATGGTTTTTTTAGTTGATCATTTCTTTTCCGCAGGATCCGGTGGAGATGGAAAAGAATTGCCAAACAGAATTCCGGTAAGAGGAAATGATAAAATAATTTTTGTAGATGTTACTTACGAACCCAAAACAACTTATGTAGATACATTGGCAAAACAATTGAAAGAAGAATTTGGAACGGTAAGTGGTGTTATCGGAATTGGTGGTGGCAGCACCATGGATTTAGCAAAAGCCGTTTCGCTGATGATGAATAACCCCGGGTCGTCTGCCGATTACCAGGGATGGGATTTAGTAAAAAATGCCGGCGTGTATAAAGTGGGTATTCCAACATTGAGTGGTACGGGTGCTGAAGTATCCAGAACAACTGTACTAACAGGCCCCACAAAAAAATTAGGAATGAATTCTGACTTCACTCCTTTTGATCAGATTGTTTTAGATCCGGAATTAACTGCGAATGCTCCGGCGAATCAACGTTTTTATACCGGCATGGATTGTTATATACATTGCATAGAAAGCCTGGAAGGAACTTATTTAAATGAATTTAGTAAAAGCTATGGCGAAAAAGCATTAGGGCTTTGCCGCGATGTGTTTGTAAATAAACAAGAGTGGGATGCGGACTGTGATGACAAACTGATGATGGCAAGTTATGCAGGTGGTATGAGCATCGCTTACTCACAAGTTGGCGTAGCACATGCCGTGAGTTATGGATTGAGTTATTTACTCGGCACCAAACATGGTATTGGAAATTGTATTGTAATGAACCAACTGGACGAATACTACCCCGCCGGTGTAAAAGAATTTAAATACATGGTAGAAAAAAATAAGATTGAAATACCAACGGGCATCTGCAAAAATTTAAGCGATAATGATTTTGATAAAATGATTAATGTAAGTATGGGCATGAAGCCGCTTTGGGAAAATGCATTGGGAAAAGACTGGGAAAAAATAATGACCCGGGAGAAGCTAAGGGCTTTGTATGAAAAGTTATAATTAAAACCCTCTGAAAAAGGGGATATTATTTTTTTAATATCCTTTGTAATTGTCTTGCCGATTTGAATCCACATTTAGAAGCTATATACTCAATAGTATATTCTGGATTATTAAGCATCGTACTAGCATATTCTTTTCGTAACAGGGTAAGGTATTCAAGAACAGTAGAGCCTGTCTTTTCTTTAAATACCCTGCTAAGATTTCTTGAACTCATTCCAACCAATGAGGCAAGTGATTCTATATCGTTTTCCTTAGAAAGATTATCAATCAGGAAGTCCTGCACTTCATGTACCTGTGGGTTGATATGATTTCTGTAATCAAGATAAATGCTTTGTTGTTTATGCGTACCACTTCGCCGGTGGTAAACAACAAGACCTCTTGCTACCTTATGCGTAAATAGCGGGCCTTTTAAATCTTCAAGGATAGCCAGAGCAAGATCAATCCCTGCGCTGATGCCGGCACTGGTGTAAACATTATTGCTTTTTACAAACAAGATATCAGATACAACCTTTGCCTGGGGAAATTCAATCTGTAATGCTTTTACTCTCCTCCAATGAGTGGTACATTCTGTATCTTTTAGCAAGCCTGCATGTCCTAAAGCAAAAGCTCCGTTACAAATTGAACCAACAGTTATTTTTTTATCTGAACATTCTTTAAGCCATTTAAAGAATTCTCTTTCTGCTTTAAATGGAATACTGTTTACATATTCATTATCCATTCCCGGAACAAAAACAAAATCACCTTCTTTTAATTTTGCTGTTTTAAAGTTTGCAAGTTTTCCAAACCCAAGTCCGGCAGTGCTAATGGGCTCCTCACTGAACTGATAAAATTCAATATCAATTTCAAAACCGTAAAATTTAGCTTCCGTAAAAACTTGCACCGGCCCGGCCAGATCGAGTAATTCAACAGTTGGCGGAATAATAAAGGCGACCTTTTGCATATTTTTTGATTATTAATTTGTTTAAATAAAGGTAAGAAGAAGTGTATTTGTTGAGGCGGACAATAGGCGGTCAATTACAGACAGAAAAAAGCCGTTCATAAAGGAACGGCTTGGAAGAGCTTTTCGGGTTTAACCTACTTGCAATTTGCACAAGTACATGTTGAACCGCAATTGCAATTAACACATGTACAGTTTACGTTGCTGCATTTTACATTTTGAGTGCTTTGACTCATTGTTGTTGTTGATTTCATAATTAATTTTTTAATTGTTATTTGATAACACAAAAATACTTTGAGTATAGTGGTTACTTGTTATACTACTTTGGGTAAGCGTTGTACAATTTTGTGATTAAATCTTATCTAATGATTTTCGCTTTGCCATTCCTATCTCCTTAAAATAAGTAGGAGTTAACCCCGTAATCTTTTTAAACTGGGTGGAAAGATGAGCTACGCTGCTGTATTCAAGATCAAAAGCAATTTGAGATAAAGTCAGTTGATTATATATCAGCAGTTCTTTGGCTTTTTCTATCCGTTGTTCAATAAAATAATTTTCAATGGTCCTTCCTTCAACAGATGAAAATAAACTACTCAGGTAAGTGTATTCATGATTCACATTTTCGGAGAGATAATGCGAAAGCTTTTTTTTGCTTTCTTTTTCATTCACTTCGTTACGGGCCTTTTTAATAACCAGTTGTTTGATTTTTTCGATTAGGCCGCCTGAATAATTATCAATGATCTCAAAGCCTATTTTATTCAGTTTTTCTGCAAGCCGCTCTTTTTGATGTTGCGATATTTCTTCCACTAAATTTATCTCACCAAAACTTACTTTTTGAAAAGCGATGTTTTCATTTTTCAAAATATATTCTACCGCAAGTATGCAGCGATGGCAAACCATATTTTTTACAAGAAGTGTGGTAGAAGACATGGTACTAATTTATGAAACAATTTTTTTGGCTGTAACCCTTAATTAAATAAGAACAGGTAAACAAACCATATTTTTAATGTAAAGCTTCACGGGGGCAGTTTTGATAATTTTGTTTCAGTAAATTTCTTAAATTTTTTTGTAAGGTCTCATCATATTTTTCAGATCATCGGGTATCTCCATTTTCATCAATGGCGGTACATTTGCCCCACCGGTATTGCCGGTAGGAATTTTTCCAACAAAAGATTTTATCCCTCCAACAAGAAGTCTTGGCAGTTGACCCAATATCTCTTTTTTATTCTTGATCTTAATACCAAACTTTAGCATCACCCAATGTACATGGGTGTGTTGCACAAACCAGGGTTGACCAATAATATGTGCCCTTTCAAGCCGCCTCCAGGCCCGTTGAAAATCTGCATTGCTTATTTCCCTTTTATAAATCTCAAGTTCCTGCAGGTAATGGGTTCTTAAACCCGCTGGCATTGTCCAATAAAATTTCATTATTAAAAATTTAGATGAAGCATAATTATGGTTTGGTCGCAGGACTTAATAAGCCCGGTTTATTTACAGCCCTGTATTTGATTATTAGTATATAAAAACCAATGGTGAAATCAATAGATAAGCAAAACAGGTCGTAATGCGGCGGAATTAAATTTGAATTTGCAAATAAATCGTATGCCAGATCCCAACTGCCATGCAAGAAATAACCGGCTGCCAGTATATATAAATTCTTTTTAATTCCGTAATACGCAAAGAACAGGAAGAAAACAGCCTGTGCAGAATTTACAATTAAAGCTTGCAAATCAGTCCAGGCAAAACCTACATAAAGGAATCCGATTCCTGTAAGTATCAGTCCGTACACAACCTTTTTATCAACCTGCTTTAAAATAACAAAGAGTAATATGATTATAAGCCCTGAGGAAATTCCTATAATTACCGGTATCATTGTTTTGTTTTTATGTTGTTCTTAAAAATTTTAGTTTGTGTGAAAAAATCTGTGATTTTGCTGGTATAGCCCGAGACATTGTGAAGAACAGAAATAAAGTTCGTCTTTCCCCGGATGGTGGATTGCATTTTGAGTGTTCAGGATTAACATACGACAAACCGGATCGATATAATTGGTCTTTGTTTTTTCAATGCTTAATTCAAATACCTCTTTTTCTCCATTAATGTTTTTGAAAAGATGATTTCCTTTTGATTTAAATGTACAGGCAGACTTTTCTTTTAAAGAATTTACAAATTCATCAGAACACCAAAAGGTTCCTGCTGCTGCTTTGGCAGCAATTCTTGATGTCAGGTTTACAGCAGATCCGAAATAACTATCAGCCCTCTTCAAAACTTTTCCAAAATGGAGTCCTCCATGCACCTGAAGAAAATTTTCTTCACTCGCTGTCTCAGCTTCTAACTTAAGCGCAGTAGCAAGTAAATTATCGGGAGAATCTGAGACGAACATAATTTCATCTCCGGTACGTTGATGCAATTTGCTATCACCAACAAGGCAATTTTCTGCAATGCGTATATACTTGTCAATTAAATCTGCAGCTGAAACAGAACCATGTGTTTCTGTAAGAGCAGTATAGCCAGATAAATCAGCCATCAGGATGGCAATATTCTTTTCCATAATTGATTATTTATACTTTACCTAATTTATTCGCTAAAAAAACTATTCTTAGAAAACTGTTTTTTAAAAGCAAAATGATAAATCTCAGTTTCCCCCATGCGAACAGGAAATGCATTAATAAATATCCAGCCTTCCCTGCCCATATAATTAATAGCATCTATAACTGTATTGAATTTCTTAACTTTTCCACCATCTGTTTTAAGCCTTGTATCCCTCCAAAAATTTTTCTCTTCTCCAAAATCAATATCAATGGTTACTTTGTTGCTTAACAATCTTGGTGTGGCAATTACCTGGCAATATTGCTCAACTTTAGATGTGTCCGTCTGTGCGATCGAAACAATCGAACTCAATAAGACAATACCTATTATTACTAGTTTTTTCATTTTGTTTTTATTTGATTGATGTTTTGTAATGTAAAGGTATCCCCGCATTTAGAGCTGCAACGGACATCATGATGTCAAAATCAGACAACCTTACAATAGCTGGTTGACAGAATAACAATCATCTTTTGTACTGCTATTTACCAATATCAGGCAGGCGAATTTCCGTTCGGCTTTTGTTGTTATCTTCATCATCAGTTTTTTTCAATCGCTTTCAGTTGTCGGCTGACGGAACACGGAATGCCAGCACAGTAGAAAGCCCTACCGTAGTTACCTGCAAGCTGATCGGGCAGTACAAATATGAGGCAGACACTGCAAGCGACACAACTAACAAAAACTAAATCAAACGATATGAACAACTCAAACAATTCTTCAACAATACTTGTAGCAGGTGCTACGGGATTTTTAGGCGGTGAAATCTGTCGCCAATTAATAGGAAAAAATAAAAATGTAAAGGGTTTGGTGCGTGCCACATCAGATGCAAATAAAGTAGCTCAATTAAAGGAATTGGGTGTTGAAATTGTAGAAGGTGATCTGAAAGACAAATCTTCAATAGAAAATGCTTTGCATGGAGTTTCAGCCATTGTTTCCACCGTTTCTTCAACGTTCTCAAGGCAGGAAGGCGATTCCATTCAAACTGTGGATGATGAAGGACAAAATAATTTGATTAATGCTGCAGTAGGTGCTGGCATCAGTCAATTTGTTTATATTTCATTTTGCGCCATGACAGGCGAATTTCCTTTGCAAACGGCTAAACGCAAAGTAGAAAAACATCTTGCTGAAAGTGGTTTGAATTATACCATTTTGCAACCAACCTTTTTTATGGAAGCATGGCTAAGTCCTGCACTGGGTTTCGATTATCCCAATGCCAAAGCCACCATTTATGGAGAAGGAAAAAACAGGATTTCCTGGATAGCAATAAAAGATGTTGCCTCATTTGCTGTATCATCGCTTGATAATCCTGCCGCTAAAAATAGAAGTAGTGAGCTTGGTGGATTAGCAGCGTTGAGCCCACTTGAAGTAGTAAATATTTTTGAGGCAAGCCATGGAAAAAAATTTGAGCTTCAATTTGTACCTGAAGAAGCATTAAGAGCACAAAAAGATGCTGCCCAAGACCCATTAAGCGAATCCTTTGCTGCATTAATGTTATCCTATGCCCATGGAAGTGAAATTGATATGAAAGACATTATTGATGTTTTTCCAATACAACTAAGCTCAGTAAACGATTATGCAAAAATGTGAGGATAAATTTAATTGATGAGCGTAGATAGAATCACAAGGCTATGCAGGTAACATTGGTCAATGTTGCACAATCTTAATTTAAAAAATTTTCTTTGTAGTTTCTCATTACAATTAATCTGAGGCGTTATCACGGCGGCTATTTTTATTTTTTACGAATACACCGATTGATAAACTTATTTCTCCGCTCCATTGGTGTCTCATCGTTAAATAAGTTGATAACATATTCAATCACATTAGATATAAATAAAAAAAAGCAGGCCGGCTAAAAAACCACCTGCGTATGCTTTTTGGTCTGCTCGACCACTAACATGAGAAATATGTAAATCCGGTTATTATTTTTTTCTTTCTTCAATAAAAATACAGTGTCGTTTATTGTTTTAAAAATCAGAATGTACCGGAGCTGAATCATGATATTGTTATCAGCCAGGAAAATTCATCGCAGTTCAGGGAGTAGATACATAATGCCTGATTTTCTGAATTCTTTTTTGTTATTCCTCATAGTTTATCGAACAAATCGTCCTGCATCTTGTTTTATTTGTAAGTTTAATTGTTTAATACAATCCAGATGCAGGTAAATATTTTTTGGTTCCGCAGAGATTTGAGGCTGGATGATAATCACGGCTTGTTTAAAGCTTTGAATAGTGGCATTCCTGTATTGCCTGTTTTTATTTTTGACAAAAATATTCTGGACAATTTGTCAACCAAGAACGACCGGAGGGTTTCTTTTATTTACGATTCCCTAGTTCACATACAGCAAGAACTAGAAAAAAATAACTCTTCTTTATTTGTCATCCACGATACGCCGTTGAATGCTTTTAAAAAACTGATTAGTGAGTTTGAGGTAAAAGAAGTTTTTTCCAATCAGGATTATGAGCCCTATGCCTTGAAACGGGACATGGATATAGCTGCGTACTTAAAAAATTCAGGAGTTGCATTTTCTTCATATAAAGATCAGGTACTATTTGAAAAAGACGAAGTGGTAAAGCCCAATGGTGAACCTTATACCATCTTCACCCCTTATTCAAAAATCTGGAAACAAAAATTTGCTTTACAAACCACCAACAGTTTTCCATCTGAAAAACACGTGGCTGCTTTTTTGAAAACAAGCCCATCGCATTTTCCTACACTTGCTGAAATTGGTTTTAAAAAGTCTTCCACTATTATTTCTCCGGCAACTATTGACAGTTCTGTTATATTAAACTATCATAATACAAGAAATATTCCTTCGGTTAATGGCACCAGCAGGCTAAGTGTTCATCTTCGGTTTGGAACGGTAAGTATAAGGGATCTTGTAAAAGCCGCTCATGAATTAAATGAATCCTGGCTGAACGAATTGATCTGGCGAGAATTTTTTATGATGATTCTTTTTCATTTTCCGAATGTGGTATCGGGGTGTTTTAAAAAAAGGTATGATGCGATAAGCTGGCGAAACGATGAAAAAGAATTTGAATCCTGGTGCAAGGGCGAAACCGGATATGCAATTGTAGATGCCGGCATGAGAGAGTTGAATGAAACAGGGTTTATGCATAACCGGGTAAGAATGATTGTTGCCAGCTTTCTTACAAAACATTTATTAATTGACTGGCGGATGGGCGAAGGGTATTTTGCAGAAAAACTATTAGACTATGAACTTTCATCTAACAATGGAAACTGGCAATGGGCGGCCGGCTGCGGTTGCGATGCTGCTCCTTATTTCAGAATTTTTAATCCGGCCGAACAAACAAAAAAGTTTGACCCCGGTTTTATTTATATAAAAAAATGGATCCCGGATTACCGGCCCGGTTACTTACCTGAAATAGTCGAACATCGTTTTGCAAGAAACAGGGTACTGAGTGTTTATAAAAAATCATTAAATGAAATGCGATGAAATATTTATGTTTTGAACAAACGCTTCCAATAACAATAAGTGAGGCATGGGATTTTTTTTCATCTCCAAAAAATCTTAACCAGATAACACCGCCTGATGTAAATTTTAAAATGCTGACAGAGCTGCCTGAAAAAATGTACCCCGGCATGATGATCTTGTATGAAATAAGCCCTTTGCTCAAATTAAAATTTAAATGGGCAACAGAAATTACTGTAGTTAATCATCATCAGTATTTTGTTGACGAGCAGCGGATGGGTCCGTACAAAACCTGGCATCACGAACATCATTTTACAAAAGTGGATGGCGGGGTTTTAATGACCGATAAACTCTATTATGATATTGGTAAAAGTTTTTTTGGCTGGATAGCCGGTAAATTATTTGTCGATAAAAAAGTAAAGGGCATATTTGAGTTCCGGTATAAGAAACTGGAAACCCTTTTTGGAAAGTTTTAGTTTTTTTATTTTTTATGGATACAGATAATAAAAACTATTCCCTTTTTCATACCTTCCCATTCGTATGAATGTAAAACTTCGTCCCGAAAAATATTTAAAGTATCTCTACCTACCCAATTTGTTTGCCGCCCGGCGAACAAAAGAAATATTAAGTGTCAATCCAACATTAACGCCCATCCGGGAAGAGGCAAGGGACATAAAGGTCTTTGTATATGATTATAATGCCGACGATATCAGCGAACATGAAGGCGATAATGTAAAAGAGTGTTTCTCGTTTAAGCATAGCAACCGGATCAGTTGGATAAATATAGACGGGATTCGTAAATCGGATGTGGATGCAGTTTGCGAACACTACGAAGTGCATCCATTGCTGATTGAAGACATTCTGAGTATGAACCAGCGGCCAAAAATGGACGAAGTGGAAGGTGTAATGTTTTGTTTGCTGAATATGCTTTATTATAATGATGACGAAAAATCGGTGGAGACAGAGCAGATCAGTATTGTACTTGGAAAAGATTTTGTAATCAGTTTTCAGGAAGATGCCAACCGTGATGTATTTAATCCGTTGCGCAATAAAATGAAATTGGTAAAAAGTCAGATTCGCCAGCGGACAGCAGACTATCTTTTATATGTAATGCTCGATTTAATCGTTGACAATTATTTCGTCGTTATGGAAAAGCTCGGCGATCAGATTGAAGTGATAGAAGAAGAAATAATTCGCCGCAGCACCACCCGCAGCCTGGCAAGAGTAAATCAGCTGCGCAAAGAATTAATTGTATTAAAAAGAAATATTACGCCGGTTCGTGATCTTATCAGCAGCATCATCCGCAGCGAAAGCGAATTGCTGGACGACCGTACCACAAAATATTTTAAAGACGTTTATGATCATATTAACCAGGCACACGAACTGAGTGAAAACTATCGTGATGTAATGGTAAGCTTACAGGATCTTTATATAAATAATGTAAACCTGAAGATGAATGAAGTGATGAAGGTAATGGCAATTGTTACCTGTTTAATGGCGCCTGCTACTGTTATCGGCGGTATTTTCGGAATGAACTTCCATACAAATGTTCCTTTTTTTGCCCAGCAGTGGGGCTTTTACACTGTGGTTGGCATCATGCTGATCATTCCGGTTATTATGCTGTTGCTTTTTAGAAAACGTGGATGGTTTTAATTCGTTTTGTTTTTTAAAAAAATTTCCGATTTTTTTAAGTACCCGTTTTATTTCTTTTTATAAACCGGAACGGTGCTGCAGGGCTCGCCATACATGATGCTCTTGGCTACCGGGCGGAGTAGTTTTGTTATTTCAGTATATGCAAACTCACCAATTGGCGTTTCGCCACAACCTTTTATTACAATTCTTTTATCGGTAAATTCCAGGGTATTGATAGCGGAAAGATTTTTTAAAAACAGGGTGCGGTGTAATTCTTTTTCGTCTCCCATTATAAAATCTTTTGCAATAGAAAAAAGATTGGATGCAACCAGCATGTATGCCCAAACAGGAATAACAGCATCGGCGGTGCAAGTAACAGCTACATATTTATTTTTATAAACATCCCAGTCAAGATTTTTTAATGCTTCACGAAAATCTTTTTCCTTTAATATCAATCCCATAAAAAGATGGTCCTTCATATCAAACACAACCACTTCGCCTTTCGGGTAATAGTTTTCAAGATCTAAAGAGACAAGTCCGCTGTCTGCTACTTTATTTATTATTGCATCGCTCATACTAGTTTACAAATTTACTTTTTTTCTGTTTCCTGTTTTTTTCGAAATGCGGTAATAAAAAACCGCCCTATAGTACGTACTATAGGACGGCTAACTATTTTACCAGGAGTGATTTTTTTAAAATGCTTCCGATCTTTTATCTTTTACGGTCGCCGCTTCACGCAGTGCCTGTATGGGTTGTCTGTATTGACTTGCGTTTTTTGCTGCTTCTATTAATTGTTTTCTTTTTTCGGCCACGTTGGCGTCTGCCACAGGCACAGTGCCCATGCTTTGAACAAATAAAATGTATATGCCGCTTGTGCCGGCTATTAGTTCCGGAACTGTTTTTCCTTTGTTCGCCGGATTAAAGCTTGCACCTAATACTTTTTGATCGTAAGAAATTTTTGCACTGTTGTTTTGGCTAATGCTATCTGCACTTTCTACCACTTTATTGAGTGCGGTTGCTGCCGCCTCTGGTGTAGTTATGCTTCCAAGTTTCTTTTTTAAAATTTCTACTTTCTTTTTATTGCGTAGCGAAGCTTCTAACGACGGTCTTGCTGTAGTTGCATTTTGTGTTCCTTCTTCTAATATTTCTGTTACCACAGCTACTACATAATTTTCACCGACTTTTTCGGGTTGTATTACTTTCCCCTTTTTTGCTTCATATATTTTTTTCACCAGGCTTCTTGATTCACCGATTGGGCCAATTGCAAAACCAATTGGCGGTATGTTTGGCGCAATGCCTTTTGTAATATTCAGGGGCTTCAATTCTTTTTCATAATTTTCTTCAAACGATTTAAGGTCCGGGCTTTTGCCGGCAAATGTATTTGCCCTGTTGGATGCATCTGTTTCTGTGGTATTGCTTGTTTCAATTGCTTTTGCCAGGTAGGCTACCTTAACTGCCCGGTTAGCACCTGCACCAAAACTCTGCAACACTTCTATATAATGAAAACCAAAATCGGTATAAACAACTCCTTTTGATCCTGCGGCATTCATAAAAATATATTCATTAAACGACGGAACCATTCTTCCCCAGGCAACTCCTTTATAAATTCCTCCTTGATCTTTATTTCCATCAGAAGAAAATTTTGAGCAGAGTGTGTCGAAATTTGCTCCACCCTTTATTGCATTAGCAATACTGTCAATTTGTTTATGTGCGACTGCGGTGTCCATCGTGGGGGTAAATTGACCAGTTTGCTGATCCTGTTGAGCTGTTGCTATCAATATGTGACGCACATTTACAGAATCTGCAACCTGTTTTGTATCTATCATCTTTGCGGTTACATAATGGGTCGCATCAAGATAGGGTCCGTATATTGATCCAGCCGGTATTTTTAAAATTGAATCCTTCATTCCCTGCTTCATCTCTTTTGCCAATGTAAATCTTCCGTCGTATGCAAAATCAGATCCTTCCCTGGCTAAAAATTGTTCTGCATCTTTTGCTTCTAAAAAATCTTTTGAAAGCAAAAGCATATTATTTTTTACTTCTGTAGAGTCGGCTGAACTGGGTGCTGCTGAAAAAGAAACATAGCTGATGCTGCGGCTTTCGGTTTGTTTATATTGTTTTTTATTTTTATTTACAGCCGCCATAATTTCATCATCTGAAATTTTAATTGCACTGTCTGCTCCAAATAAAGAGTCGGTATAGTTTACTTTTACAAAACTAATTTTTGCCATGCGGCTGTTATCGGCGTTCTGACTTTCAATAAACCATTTTGGTACATTGTTAGAATTTGAAAACAGAGAATTATATTTTTCTTCCAGGCGTGAACGGTCCATATAATCAAGTAGCTCCACTAATTGATTTTTTTGTATCGCATCTTTTCCTCTTTTAATTTGATTTACTGTTTGTAATGCCTGTGCAGGGTTGTAGGGCTGTCCCTGCTGACCAAGATATTTCTGAGCCGCTTGAGAAGGATTAGTTCCTGAGATCATATCTCCCCTTTCATTTTCTGTAATAATAATACCAAGCTTGTTTAGCTCTTCGTCTAAAATTATTCTGGATACTTCCTGGTTCCACAACCCGTCAAGAGCTTGTCCTCTTTTTGCGTCGCTGGATATACCCTGTTGTTGCTGTTCTATACTTTTTTCTGCTCCTGCAAGTTTAGAACTAATAACATCTGCTTTTATTTTTTTTCCATTAACAGAGCCAACTGTATTACTGCCATTTCCTGAAAACATACGGCTGCGACCAACCGATGCATCCATCAATAAAAATCCGATAATGGCGAGAGCAATACCAATAACCGCCCATCTTGCATACTTGTCGCGAATAGTCTGAATAATAGACATATAATTATATATATTTTTTTAAAAAATTCTCCCGTACCTCGTTTGTTTATAGGGTATGTCGGAGGGGTGGCAAAAATAGGGCTTTTGGGGAAAACGGGTGAGTAATTAGAGAATTAGTTATGGGGGTTTTGGAATTTGGAGCTCTTATTAAATAATACCTTGTTTTGTGGCTTAGACTTTTCTATTTCAAATTATCAATTGTCGGACTTATTAAATTTTTGAATAGAAATATTATAAAAAGGGCTAACATGGTAAAACAAAAGGAGTTTCTGGTTAGTACAATCGTCAATTCATCATTTTTTTCCCCACATATCGATGTTAATGAACCCGAATTTCTGTGGATAAGCCGGAGTGAAACGTGAATATGAAATGGGATTCTTTGATTATATGTTTGTGTGTTTTAAATAAAACCCTGATGAGGCTTGTTTAATACAATTTGTTCTTTCTTAATGCACATAATTTTAAAAGCATTGAGTTAGTAACCGTAATTATCCCACTATTTCACATGGCTGTGTATAAATTAGTAATTAATAGAGTGGTGCTTAGTTTCATGGTGTGTATTAATAGAAGGTGAATGTGGATAGATGTGACTTATTGAAATTATAAATTAATTTTACTGAGTTATCCACTAATCCACAGCTGTAATAATAATATACTTTTTTTTATAAATATATATTATTCATTATTAGAGTTGAAGAAAAAACAATTTTGAAAAATTTGTTTTGATGTTGGAATATTGCTGACTGAAATTTTAGAAAACAAAAAAATGGAAAAAGCAGAACTGGTAGCGGCGGAAAAAAATATTGAGAGAAAAGGTTTTCTCGATGTGGAAATTGATCCCACACTCGATTTGTTTGGAGAAATAGAACGTTTAAAAAAAGAAAAAAATGCAATTGTGCTGGCACACTACTACCAGGAGCCGGATATTCAGGATGTGGCGGATTATATCGGCGATAGTCTTGGGCTTGCTCAACAGGCAGAAAAAACAAAAGCTGATATGATTGTTTTTGCTGGCGTACACTTCATGGCGGAGACTGCAAAAATTTTAAACCCATCAAAAAAAGTTGTGATACCGGATTTAAAAGCCGGTTGTTCTCTCAGCGAAGGTTGCCCACCACCCTTATTTAAAAAATTTAAAGAAAAATATCCTGACCATAAAGTTGTGAGCTATATCAACTGCAGCGCAGGTATAAAAGCGTTGAGTGATGTGATCTGCACCAGTAGTAATGCAAAAGCAATTGTAGAAAGTTTTCCAAAAGATCAACCTATTATTTTTGCACCGGATAAAAATTTAGGCGCCTACATCAACAAAGTAACCGGAAGAAATATGCTGCTTTGGAATGGGGCCTGCATGGTGCATGAAATTTTTAGTTTAGAAAAAATTACCAAACTAAAACAACGTCATCCAAAAGCAAAACTAATTGCACATCCTGAATGTGAAGAACCTGTTTTACGAATTGCAGATTATATTGGCAGCACAACCGGTTTATTAAAGTATTCGCAGAAAGATGATGCGCAGGAATATATAGTAGCTACAGAGACCGGCATACTACACCAGATGATGAAAGCTTCGCCGCATAAAACATTTATACCTGCACCACCCAATAATAATTGCGCCTGCAATGATTGCCCGCATATGAAGCTGAATACACTTGAAAAAATTTACCTGTGTATGCAATATGAAACCCCTGAAATTTTAATGGAAGAAGACTTAAGACTGCAAGCATTAAAACCAATAAGAAGAATGTTGGAGATAAGTGAGAAGGCGGGGTTGTAAATTTTAAAAGTATCTGGCGCAGAATCTTTTTGATAATCAGAAGTAAATTGTACAAGGAGTGGTGTAAATTTGAGAGCTGTGTGTTATTTTATGAGACACTTAATTTACATAGTGACATTATTTATTTTGACCAGTTGCAAAAAGGACAAAATCGACAAACCAATCTTTGACGGTATAAACTGCTCGGGAAACTGTTTTATTTTAAAAGGTGTTGTAACAGACACCCCTTCCAACCAGACGTTGAGTAATGTTGAAGTAAGATTTTATTTAGGGCAGCTCACAAACGGACAATTTCCGACACCGCCAGACAAATTGTATTTAGGTAAGACTTTATCTAATGCTAATGGCGAGTATGAATTTAAATTTGATGGAACAAACTTTAAATACGGCTCGTCTCTATATTACATTGAGGCATCAAAAAATGACTATATCTATGGTCCAAGACCCGAACAACAAAAAATAAAACTCTTCTATTTAGACAGCAGTAATTTCAATGTTCCCTTCGTTCAAAATTTTAATCTATTTAGACCCACAACTTTGAAAGTTCGTTTTAGGGCGACAACAATAACAAATTTTAATTTCATTGCATTTGGTTATTCTTATGGTGGCGGACTTGGAGGAGGTATTAATATTGATGGCAGGCGACAAATAGACACAACCGTTAATTTTACAACAGGCGGAAATGTTCAATCTTTTATTATGTATGGTGCATACGGAAATGGAGTAACTATTGAAAGGCGGGACACTTTAATGCTTAGCCCAAATACAGTGACAGAGTACTTAGTTAACTTCTAATAAAAACTGCTACCAACAAAAGTATTTGCAAAAGCAGGGCTTGACATTGTAATATCAACTATGTGCTGTCTCGTCCTGATATAAGTTGTTTAAAAAATCAAACCATTCTTTTTTACGCCATTTCTATGAGGGATTGAAATTGCATCAAGACTTACCAACAACCAATTCTCACTAACTTCGATTGTTGAAACTCAAAATACAAGCCTTGCTGCTTACCATCCAATGGCGTGACCGTAAAAATTTGAATTGAACAAACTAAAATTTAATATTTAAAAATATAATTAATATACAATATGGCGACTAAAAATCAAATCGGGCTAGACAAAGCAAAAAGCAAAACGCTTTCCAACGGCTTAAACAACTTACTGGCAGACTACATGATGTTCTACCAAAACACAAGAGGGTTGCACTGGAACATAAAAGGCGAAAAGTTTTTTGAACTGCACTTAAAGTTTGAAGAACTCTACACGAATCTGCTTCTGAAAGTCGATGAAGTTGCAGAACGGATTTTAACACTTGGTGCAACGCCGCTTCATACATTTGATGATTACAAAAGCACCGCTAAAATCAGAAGCATAAAAGATGTCTCAGACGGTAAGAAAGGCGTTCAAACAATTTTAGATGCGCTTGAAACTCTTATTGTAAAACAAAGAGAACTGCTCAATCTTTCTGCTGATGCAGGCGATGAAGGCACAAATGCACTTATGAGTGACTACATTCGTGAACAGGAGAAATTAGTTTGGATGTATTCTTCGTTCTTGAAAAACTAAGAGCCCCGACAGAAAAAACTGTTTATAAAATAAAATCGTAAGTTTGATTTATATTATTCAGTCCGGCAATTCAAAATTTAAAACCAATAAAATCATGTTTAATAAGTTTACGACAACAGATAAATTGTTATTTATCGCAGCATTTCTTTCGCTTATTTTCTCTGAAATATTGTATTTCAAAGGAGAAACCAATGGTGCCATATTTGTTGGTATTTGGGTGCCTTCTATACTGGCTTTCGGTATTTATTTAAAACTTTTAAACAACAAAAAAAATGACTGAAATAATACCCTATTTTGCTGGCCTCATTACGCTTTTATTCGCAGCAGGCTTTTTGTTGGCATTAAGAGAAATGAAAAAACAAAAATTCT
>JANPEU010000267.1:0-2436 GCA_031423175.1 Bacteroidota bacterium | reverse complement strand
ATCCTCAATTTCCATTTCGGTAAAATAATATTGCTCCTGCGAAAAAATATGACTTTTTATTCTCGCTTCATTTGAGTAGCTAAATAATTTACTGCCTCGTTTATAGCGGTTGTTTCCAAAAGAATGAAGTGCTTTTGCGAGTGGCTTCCGGAAAGTTTTTAAAAATGGATTGCGCAAGCGTCTTGCCCAGGTATAAAAACCATATCCCAGAAAAAGTTCATCGCCACCATCGCCGGATAAAGCAACCGTTACATGTTTTCTTGCCAATTTTGAAACCATCAGGGTGGGAATAGCTGATGAATCTGCATAAGGTTCATCATAGATAGAAGGCAAACTTTCCACCAATTCCATAGCATCGTTTTGTGTTACCGTAAACTCATGATGATCGGAGCCAATATGTTTCGAAACTTTTGCAGCATAGGCAGATTCATTAAATTTCTTTTCGTTGAAGCCAATCGAAAAAGTTTTAACAGGTGTGGAGGAAGTGGTTTGGGCAATGGCAGCCACTAAACTTGAGTCAACTCCTCCACTTAAAAAAATTCCCACCGGCACGTCACTTATCATACAATACTTAACGCTACTCTGCAATAATTGCGTCAGTGTTTTTTTTGCAGCTTTTTCATCGCTTACTACTGCCGGGTCTATTTCGCTTTCAAGTTGCCAGTAAGAAAACACTTCAAGCACTCCAGCTTGTAATACCGCATATTGCCCCGGTTGCAGTTTGAAAAAATCTTCATAAATGGTTTCATCGTGTGGTATATAACCGAGGTATAGAAAATGACTGACCGATACAGGTTTTATTATTCGCTTAATTGGTAGCGTAAAAAGTGCTTTTAACTCTGATGCGAAAGCAAGATCACCTTTCTCATACCAGTAATACAATGGCTTTATACCCAAACGATCTCTTACTAAATAAAGTTTTTCCGTATGAATATCCCATATCACAATGGAAAACATTCCATTTAAATCGCTTATAGAATCTATGCCTGCTTTGGCAAACGCTTCAATTATAATTTCGGAATCAGAACTTGTCCTTGGTTGTATTTTATATTTTTCCGCTACTTCTTTATAATTATAAACTTCGCCATTATAAATCATCACATAGCGGCCGTCGGCTGAAAAGAAAGGCTGGTTGGCGGCAGCAGAAAGATCGATAATACTAAGGCGGCGATGCCCCAAACCGATGCCATTTTTTTCATTATAAAAAAACCCATCCGCATCCGGTCCACGGTGACTGAGTATATCCGTCATAACCTGCAGTTGCTGCCGGTCAAATTTCTGGGAAACAAATCCTGCTATGCCACACATATTATTTTTTCTGCCTACCCGGATAAAGCAACCAATTATTTTTTGAACCACATAGAAATATAGAAACATAGGGTTTCACATAGAAATCTATATCTTCCTTTCTTTTGTGTGCTATGTGTCTATGTGGTTCCATTAAAAGGTTGTGTTATGCGGGCAGTCTTTTTATTTCTTAATCCCTTTTACAATTGGTGCCGAAAAATTATTTCCAAATAAGATGATGTCAGCGAAGGTTACTGTCATACCAAATTCTTCAAACCATTTTTTAACGGTAGAGATCCGTTGCGGATGATCATGTTCGGGTGAGAACATATCAAACGTATCTAATATTACCCATTCTCTTAATTCCTGTTTACTCAAATTTGGAGGAAGTGTTCCTTTAATATCAACAATAGGCAGGAAGCGGTTTACCAACCACCCAATACCAATTTTATCAAAAAAGAAATACAGTTTCATCAACCATCCTGCATTTTTTTCAATTATTTTCAATAACCGTTCATTCGACATCCGTTTTGTAAATGGACGGAAAATATATTTTGCATGAATCTTTGTCCACCAGCCTTTGATTGGATAAAAATCAACTGCCACTTCCGCCCCTTGTTTTGCTTTATCTATTAATGCCTTTACCGATTGTTTAAAATCTGGCGTATGCTGCAATACCCCGAAGCAAAAAACTTTATCAAATGAATTATTGGGAAAAGGCATTTCATAAATACTTGCCTGAAAAAGGTTTAACCGATTGCCATGATGACTGTTATTTTTAAAATTTGCAGTTACAGCATCCGAGTAATCAATACTGTAAAGATTGGCTTTTGTATGCTCCAGCACCACCTGGGAAAAACGACCTGCACCACTGCCCGCTTCCAGGATATTTTTTCCGGAGAGATCTTCTTTGTCCCAACCGGATTCTTCAAAAAAACGTTCTTTACTCAAAGATAAATTTACAGACTGGTCATCTATCTGCGTTTTCTGAAATTTATTCCATTGAAATCCGAAATTATCGGTGTAATTATTTTCTGATACCATTCGCAATACACCACGAACTAACGGGAATACATTTCCATATTTATCAGCATAACTATTTTCCTTTTTTTCAAGCGGAAGTTTATTGGCGGGGTTGATCAACTGAAT
>JANPEU010000266.1:0-5157 GCA_031423175.1 Bacteroidota bacterium | reverse complement strand
TTCAAGCTCATTTATTAAATCCATTTAGTTAAATTTGTCTCAAGGTAATAAAATCATGACAGACGAATATTATATGATGCAGGCATTGAAGGAAGCAAAAAGAGCTTTTGAAGATGATGAAGTTCCTGTAGGTGCTGTTGTAGTATTAAACGAAAAAATAATAGCAAGGGGTCATAATATGGTAGAAAGATTGAATGATCCTACTGCACATGCCGAAATGATTGCACTCACATCCGCTTTTAATTTACTTGGCAGTAAATATTTACCCGAAGCAACATTATATGTAACCGTTGAACCTTGCTTTATGTGTGCAGGTGCAATCTACTGGAGCAAACTTGGAAAAATAGTTTATGGTGCAGATGATGAAAAGAATGGTTATAAGAAAACGGCTGGTTCAAATTGGCCCTTTCACCCAAAAACTGAATTGATACGTGGTGTGTTGAAAGATGATTGTGTTAAATTGATGAAAGATTTTTTTAAAAAAAAAACGATAAGTGATGACTACTAAAAAAAATACTGCGGTAGTAACGCTTACCCATCCCCGTTCTGGAAGACAGTTTGATATTGATGCTACAATTTATATAGCTTTCAAAGCTGCTATTCTTCAAAGCTTGAAAAGCAGTAAAGGGAAATCTTTTACAGAACTCACTGATGCCGTTATTAAAATTATTCGAAAGAAAATACCTGGTTTTAAAAAATCAATTCCCTGGTACACCATTTCAATCCGGCTCGATTTAGAATCGAGGAGAATGGTGGAAACTATTATTGAAAAAGGAAAAAAAATAATCCATTTGAAAAAATGATCAGAGTGGTTTTATTTTTATGTTCTTAAAACAAACGCCGGTATTGGTTACATCGCTGTGTGATGCCTGTAAAGCAATATGCCCTTCTATTGCAGCACCATAACCGGCAACATCCTTCCATTTGCCTGCCTCTTTTTGTTTTTTCCACGCATCACTCCACAATTCATATTCTACAACTTTTTGTCCATTAAGCCAATGTTCAACATGTCCCTTGTTAATAATTATTACGGTATGATTCCACTCACCTGCAGGTTTTATAGCTTTTACAGTAGTGGCTTGCATACCATAATTAGCACCTGTTTTCTGGTAGTCTTCAATTTTTTCCGGGAAATTCTCATCATCTATTAATTGGTATTCCGGCCCGCTTTCATAAGTGTTGTCATTATTCTCCGTTACCAGGTACATAATGCCGCTGTTCCCTTGTGGTGAAAGTTTCCAGTCAATCGAAAGTTCAAAATTCTCATATGCTGCGTCGGAAATGATATCAGGGTTTTGATTCGTAAGTGGTTTCATACTGCAGATGGCTCCTTCCGATACTTTCCATGATGAGCCAGGTAGATTTTTATAAGTCCTCCAGCCCTCAAGCGTTTTACCATCAAACAATAATTTCCAGCCTGCTTTTTTTTCCGCTTTCGTTAGCTTATTATCTTTTTTCCCGGTAAAAGAAATAAACAAAAAAACGGATAGCATCATAACAATTGATTTTATTTTCATGTGTTTTATTTAAACAATTTTTAAATTAATGGGATCCCATTTTACAGCTTTATCCGTAAAATAGCTGTCGTTGCACAACAAAGCCGGTGAAGCAGCTCTGAAACCAAACAATGCATCTTCAGTAGCTACTTTCTTATTTCGGATACAGTTAAAGAAATTATTGAAGTGATCGTAATGGGCACCTTTATATCCTTCCTCTGCTTTATAAATAGTTGTAGCAGGGGGCACCATTTTTTTCCGATCATAAACTTCCTGGTTACCATTATTCATTTTAGTTTTTAATAACGGATCATCGACTGCGGCATAAGCCTTATTTTTTGTAAGTGTTACTTTATCCCATTCCACATTCATACTACCTTCACTTCCTACCAACCTCAGATAAGTGCTGTCTGCTGTTCCATCTACAAAGTTTACCCGTAAGGATAAATTAAATGCTGGATGTTGATCGGTTTCTGCATAATCAAACATACCCATTAAAATATCAGGCACTTCTCTTCCATCTTTCCAGTAACGCAGTCCACCCATTGCCATTATTTTTTGCGGCCCTTTAGAATTGGTAATAAAATGAAGGCTGGAAAATAAATGCACAAACAAATCTCCTGAAACACCCGTACCATAATCCTTGTAACAACGCCAGCGGAAAAAGCGTTTGGCATCAAATGCCTGAGTTGGATATTTATTTAAAAAAAGTTTCCAATCAACTGTTTTTTCAGATGCATCAGCAGGTATATCATACTGCCACGCACCAAATGGTGAGTTGCGAGCCCAGAAACCCTCAGCATAATTTAATTTACCAATTGCACCAGCGGCTAATAATTCTTTTGCTTTTTCATTTCCCAAAGAACTCACACCCTGGCTACCCACCTGCATTACAACTTTGTTTCGGTTTTGAGCTTCTACTACGGCTGCACCTTCCGTTACATCATGCACCATTGGCTTTTCGCAGTACACTGCTTTACCACTGTTCATAGCAGCCACAGAAATATCTTTATGCCAATGATCCGGTGTTGCAACTATTACTGCATCGATATCTTTTCTCAGCAATATTTCTCTATAATCTCTTGTTGTAAAAATATCCTTTCCATAACTTTTTTTCGCAGCATCCAGTCTTCCATCATATAAATCACATGCTGCAACAATTTTCACTCCCGGAACAGTAATGGCTGTATTTGCATCGGCTGTCCCCATTCCACCTGCACCAATTAATGCAATCTGGATATTATCACTGGGCTTATAATATTTCCGAAGCAACGTTACCTGTTCATCATTTTCAGTTGCATTTATTAACCCCGGTATAGATGATGCTATCACAGTGCCTGCAATTTTCTGAATAAAACTACGACGAGTGTTAACTGAAGATTCCTGATTCATATTTTGATTTTTGGTAAATTTTGAAGAAAGTTACAGAAAAATAGAAAAGATGGTAAAATTATATTCCATATCTCGAAAAATGAAAATGATCCCCTTAAGTCATTCACACGTAATTTTGTTTCTATAAAAATATTATCTCACAAACTTGTCTGTCGGCAGGCAGGTATTAAATCTTAAATTATTATGGCATTTACATTAGCACCTCTCCCTTATGCACACGATGCACTTGAACCGCATATTGATACAACTACAATGCAAATACATCATGGCAAACATCATCAGGCTTATGTTGACAATCTGAACAAGGCAATAGCTGGCACAGAACATGAAAATAAAAGTCTTGATGAATTGGTAGCTAATGCCGGAAAAATTACTCCTGCAGTACGCAACAATGGCGGTGGCCACTGGAATCATACATTCTTCTGGGAAAGCCTGGATGAAAATGCAGGTGGTGCACCTGCTGGTGATTTAGCAATTGCTATACATGATGCATTTGGATCTTTTGATTCCTTCAAAGAAAAATTTGCCAATGCCGGTATAACGAGGTTTGGTAGCGGCTGGGCCTGGCTGGGTGTTGATAGTAATAAAAAACTCTGTGTTTGCAGTACACCGAACCAGGACAATCCGTTAATGGATGTATCTGAAACCAAATGCACACCTATACTGGGTGTGGATGTTTGGGAACATGCTTATTATTTAAAATATCAAAACAGAAGAGCAGAATACTTAGGTGCTTTTTGGAATGTAGTTGATTGGAAGAAAGTTGCAGAACGATTTGAAGCCGCAATAAAATAAAAATACAAAGTCCGATCAACAGTCGGAGACTTTTGAAAAATTTTTTTAAAGCTATCCTTACATAAAGGACAGCTTTTTTTATTTTAGTCCTGAAGTTTGTGCTGATAAATTAATACTACTTTAGAGGTCAACTAATTTACATTTATAATGAATCAAAATGTAATCGCAGGAATCGGCAATACTCCGCTTATTCAATTACAAAAAATTGTTCCAAAAAATTCAGCAGCCATTTTTGCTAAACTTGAATGGGCCAACCCAACCGGTAGTATGAAAGACAGAATGGCAAAATCGGCTATAGAATGTGCGGTAGCAGATGGTAAAATAAAACGGGGTGATACGGTAATCGAATATACAGCTGGTACCACCGGCGTTTCTTTAGCTTTTGTTTGTGCAGCGCTGGGTTATAAATTTCATGCAGTTTTTTCTGATGCATTTAGTGAGGAAAAAAGAAATACGATGCATGCTTTTGGTGCACAGATAACAGATGTACTGAGCGATAACAAAAAGATTACTGCATCACTCATTAAAGAAATGATTTCTACATCAAAAAGAATGAGTGAACAACCTGGTCATTGGTGGTGTGATCAGCTTAACAATCAGGATGCGCCAAAAGGTTATCACATGTTAGGTGAAGAAATATGGCAGCAAATGAATGGAGGATTGAACGCATTTGTTCATTGTGTAAGTACAACCCATTCACTTCATGGAACAACAGAAATTTTATGGAAACATGATAAGAATATTCATATCGTAGCAGTTGAACCTGAAGAATCGGCAGTACTTTCGGGCAAACCATCAGGCTCACATAAAATTGAAGGAATTGGTATTGGTTTTATACCTCCGCTCTGGAAACCAGAAATGGTGAATGAAATTTTAACTGTAACAACCGATGATGCAAAAGCAATGGCAAGAAGGCTGGCAAAAGAAGAAGGAATATTTGCTGGCACTTCTTCAGGTGCCAATGTTGTGGCTGCCTTGCGGATTGCAGAACGATTAGGCAAAGGAAAGAACGTAGTTACGTTAATGGTTGATTCAGGTCTTCGTTACTTAAGTACAGATGTTTATAAATTTTAATAGATAATAAAAATTAAAACAGATATAATAAATTTGATTCATGTATGATCTAATCTTAAAAAACATTTCCCGATTTATTGAACTTACTGATGAAGAGAAAAATTTTTTTACTTCACTGTTAAAAATAAAAAAGCTAAGAAAAAAACAATACTTGCTTCAGGAAGGTGATATAAGTCGCTATGAATACTTTGTAAACAAAGGATGCATCCGCGCCTATTCCATTGATGAAAAAGGACAGGAACATATTGTACAGTTTGCGATTGAAGATTGGTGGATTGGCGATATGTATAGTTTTCTTACACAAACACCGGCCCGACTAACGATTGATGCACTTGAAGATTCCGAATTATTCTGCCTCGATAGTTCATCACTAGAAATACTTTTTAAACAAGTCCCTAAA
>JANPEU010000265.1:0-7976 GCA_031423175.1 Bacteroidota bacterium | reverse complement strand
ATCAATCATCCGGAAAATTCTAAACTATGAAGAATCCATCCGGGTAATTTATATGCTTCAGAATAAATACGAACCTGAAAAAACACAGAACTGGAACCTGGTGCAGAGGGTTTTTGACCAGGGTTATTTTTTTACAACAGATTGCTGGAAGAGTGGCATTGGTAAAATGGATTGATGGTCAAATATAAATGTTTATCGTTTGGAGTTTATGGTTTATCGTTTTTCTGACTCCCGACTCAAAACTCATAACTCAAGACTCATAACTTTCCTCATTCCAGGTGGTGCTCTTTTTTTAAAGCTTCAATAACTATTTGTGCTTTTTCTTTGGCAGTGCGGATGTCATTGACGATTACCTTATAATTTCTTGATGAGTTATATGCCCAGTTTCTCAATTCCTGCAGCAGATTTTTATCATAGGTGTACAAGGGAAAATTACTGTTCAGAAAAGCGGACAGTTTTGGATCATACATTTCAAAATGCTTTGTTGTGGAATCCCTGGGAGCAATAGAATCCAGGATATTAAAATAACCCTGGTCAAAAACCCTCTGCACCAGGTTCCAGTTCTGTGTTTTTTCAGGTTCGTATTTATTCTGAAGCATATAAATTACCCGGATGGATTCTTCATAGTTTAGAATTTTCCGGATGATTGATATATCGCCAAGGTATCGCAGTGCGCCGGAATTTTTTAATTGCTGAAGTGTAGCGTCTCTTGAAATGACACTCCAGCGCCAGCCAGACCAATATTCATAATAATACAATCTGCCACCCTGATTTTTTTTTATTTCATCTGAACTCAGCAACTGTGCAAGGCTATCTCCGGCGGTGATAATTTTGTTCAGCACCTTTGAAGCCTTGTTCAGTTCGGCGGTATCGGCGGCAAGATCGTCAACAAGAAGTCTTGCAAATACTTTTGCCCTGTTATGCTCTATGTAATGTTCCCGCTGGTTCTCCACAAAGAAACCAAGTGTAACAGCAAGAAACAGCATAAAAAACTCCCAGAAATAATGAGTCCATTTTTTTCTTGGGGTGTGGGTGTGTGCATGTACTTCCATATCTTATCTGTTTAGTGAATAGAATGCAGATAGTTTATAAATTCAATTGCTTTTTGTTTTACCCTGTTATTCTGTTTTATCATTTGAGTTTTATTATACCACATTTGTTCAATAGTATAGGCTTTCAAAGCGTTTACTATTTGCAGATCAAAAGGTTTTATACCGGTACCGGCTGGTAAGGAGCCGGTAACATAATATGCATACAAATCGGTGTTATCAGTATTTTGCTTTACTATTTGTACCAGCTTGTCATAATGCAGGTGAAATTCCAAATTTTCATCATTTTTAAAATCCTGCAGCAGTAATTCATAATCAGAAATAAAATCAAGCAGCCGGTTGTCTGAAAAATAACGGAGATAACCGGCATTCTTCAGCTGGTTCAATGTTCCGTTAGAGGGTATAAAAGGATACCACTCGCATATTCCGTAAAAAAGCGGGTAAAAAGTTTTTTTATCTATCTTTTCCGGCGGCGTATTCAAAAAAGTGTAAAAACTATCCAGCCTGTTTTTTCTTTTCTGCAGGCGGAAATCATCCAGCCAGTTCAAAAGCGCAGTATCTTTTTGCAGATCCTTAATCAGAGAAGTCACTAAATGGTCTGCCCGTTTATCTTCTATATAGTGCTCTCTTTTATTCTCTACAAAGAAGCCAAGTGTAACAGCAAGGAACAACATTAAAAACTCCCAGAAATAATGAGTCCATTTTTTTCTGCCTGTCCCGCCTGATGCGGGAGCGGTGTGGGTGTGTGCATGTACTTCCATAAATCAATTATTAATTAATTTTCATCGTTATCCTGTTAATTTATTTTTTAAACTTACCATAAACCGCCTGTCCCGGAAAAACATTGGCTACTGTTTTCCCATTCTTCAAAACAAAATTTCCATTCACTATTACGTATTCGATGCCCGCTGAAAACTCCAGCCCTTTTTCAAATGTTGCTTTATCTATAATTGTGTTGGGGTTAAATATTGTAATGTCTGCATCAGCCCCTATTTGTATCCTTCCTTTGAAACGCATCATCGGTGCAATGCCTTCTAATCTTTTTGCAGGGAGTAATGTCATTTTTTCAATAGCTGTTGAAAGGTCAATCACTTTTTCTTCTCTTACAAATTTACCCAGCACTCTTGAAAAAGTTCCGGCCGTTCTTGGATGTGCCAGTTTTGCATAAGCCATCCCGTCAGAAGCAACGATAGTTCCTTTAGAAGCAATACCGGCTTTTATCCATTCCGGTTTCATAGAATAAATGATAACAATACCTCCGGTTTTTCTGTAGGTTTCAAATGTTTCTTTAGTAAGCCGTTCGCCAGTTGCCACCCATTGCAAATCTTCATAACTGATGCCTAGTCTCTTTTGCCATCCTTCATCAAACACGGCACTTTGCAAAGCAGTAGATCCGGCAGGATAAGAATATAATTCTGTTGTAATATTATAGCCTTTCTGTTGTGCAGCCTGTATCATTTCGATACCTATATAAATATTACTGAGTGTGGAGCTGTTGATATGTACAATATGCAAGGGTGCACCTGTAAGTATTGCATCTGTCATCACCTCCTGTACAGCCATCAACCCACCTTCCCGTACATGTGTGTATATAAGTGCCTGTATAGATGCAGCCATTTGAAACACACGATATGCTTCTTCCGGTTTTGAACCGGGTACATAACCCAGCGGCATACCAATGCCAATGCCGCCGCTGGCCAAAGATTGTTTTATATTCTCCAGTGTTTTATCAAGCTGGGCTTGCGACAAACTAATACTGCTTGTTGGTTTTATTTTATTCAGTAGATTTTCAAATCCAGATTGCCCGTTTAGTATTGTTTGGTTTAATTCTTCTTCTTCCTTTTTAAAATCGCCAATTGCACAAAATCGTTCAAAAGGCCAGCAAACACTGGCGCCATAATTAATCAATGCTTTTCCCTGCCGTGATGCATACCATTTACCCAAATGTTCAATTCCCCATTCAAGTTCCAAAGCCGTTGTCACTCCATCATGCAATTGGTATTCCTGTTCCTGATTAGTTCTGCCGTGTACATGCATATCAATAAACCCCGGGGCAACAACCAAACCACTTACATTAATCGTTTCTTTTCCTTTCAATGGTTCAGAAGAAATTTGTGCAATACGGTTGTTGAGAATGCCGACATTTTTTATTGCATCTAATTTAGTTTCAGGGTCAATGACCCGGCCACCTGTCAATACAATATCATACTCAATGGTCGATTGTGCTATTGCTGCTATACAACCAATAATTGCAAAAAAGGAGAATGCTGATTTTAATAACCGGACTATCATGATTTATATTTTATGAAATGAGTAATACCATCTTTAGAAATTATTCAGATGCAGGCAAAGGCAAATCAGAATTATAACAGTTACGGAATAATTTCCTTTTGCTTTCTTCTTTTTTCCATAGTAAAATATATTTCCTTTGTCAGGATCAATTTGCCTCCAGTGATCTTATTATTAACTTCAACACATCCGCTATTTTAGTATCATCCATCCAGCGGGTAACCACTACCAGCTCATGTTCTTTATCAACTACAATATAATTACCACCATAGCCTGCTGCATAATATACTTTCGGTGAAATACCTTTCCATTCCTGCCCGGCATTCAACCACCACAGGTAACCATAATTTTTATTGGCAACAGAAGGTTGCTGTGCGGCGTTGATCCATTTTTCAGATAAAAGTTGTTGATCTTTCCATTTACCATTTCTTAAAAACAGTAAACCAAATCTTGCATGATCCAATGTATTGATAAAGATGCCGCCACCGTGATGCCCGCCCCCGCTGACCGATTGCATCATCAACCCATCCATATTTACAAAAGAGTTTTCATAACCAAACCATCTCCAGGTAGAAGATGCTCCAATGGGGTCCATTACTTTTTCTTTCAACACAACAGGCAATGGTTTGCGCCAAACCTGTAAGAGTGAATAAGCCAATAGGTTTACCCGTACATCATTGTATTCGTAATTCGTTCCGGGTTCAAGCAATTTGCGGTTTTTCCAATCATCAATGCTGCCTTCTTTCGGTGGTCTGTCGGCCCAATCTTGCAAACCAAATAAACCGCCTGACCAATCAGATGACTGCGTTAACAAATGATCCCATGTAACTTTTGAATTATGCTCTCCTTCAAAAGATTCATCCCACACATATTGGTTCACTTTATCAGTTACATTTTTAATTAATCCATTATCAACAGCTAAACCTGCAATGGTTGACAGGTAACTTTTGGTTACACTAAAGGTCATATCAACCCGGCTTACATCTCCCCACTGAGCAACGATATATCCATTTTTAATCACTACCCCCGCAGGGCCGCCCCGTTGTTTCATGGGCCCTATCATTTTATAACCCGGCTCCCGTGAATAGGATTTCATGTTGGCAATCCGTAAATCCCGTTCAACTTTGTTTTCACTGTTTAATGCAAGTGTTACTGCACTGTCCAGTAATTTTTTATTCATCCTCAGCTCTTCCGGTTTTTTTACCTGCCATTCAGCCCCGGGAAAATAAAGTTGCTGCGCATCAACAGCCAATACATACATGCTTAGAAAAAGGATAATGAATTTTTTGCTCATTGTTTAGCTTTTAATATTGAAAAGTAATGTTATTCAGAAAGAGATGTTATTTAATTTCAAACAGCACCAAATTAGTTTTTTCATTTCCTGTTGCAGAAAAATAAAATGAACTTCCGGGTTTTATATACAAATACTTTCCTGTTTTAATTTTAGTTGATTTTTTGTTCATTGTATCATGATAGATCACTTCATCACCTGCAACCAGTTCTGCCACAATTGGCCCACGGCCGCTAATAATCTGTTTGTTGAATGATGAACTGCTTAAACGATACGCAAATACTTTTTCGTTTTCAAACAAAACCGTAAACGGTAATGGTTTAAGCTTTGTTGTTGGTTTATACGGGGAAAGAATTTCTATGTCGGTCACATGAAATGGGACGGTATCGCAATTGCTCACTCTATGTACCAGTGTGTCGTTTACAAATGACCTGTAAGAAGCATTACCTTCTGTGTTTTTACCTTTTTCCCATTCCTTACCTTTTATTTGTGAGCATACAATCGTATTTGTAAAATGTACAAACACCGACGGTGTCGAATGAATATGAAACAGGGTGGTATCACCGGGTTGTATCTTTACATCCAGCAGCCTTACATATTTATTTTCCAAAACATTTTTGTGCCGCGGTTCTTTACGTACCTGTACCTGGGCGGTTATTGCTGTTGAGCAAAATAAAAAGGCTATTAAAAATGATATTATTTTATTGCTCATTTAATTTTTTTTAAGGTTACTTATATTGCCTGATTACTTCTGAAAGAGCCGTAGGCTCGGCAAATTCTTTACATACCCCATTCCTACGGGCAATGTTGTTAAGTTAAGGAATGTAACTTGAATTGCACTGTCCACCGATTGGCGGACAGTGATAAAAAAATGATGCTTTTTTCAATCGATTTGATTTGGCTTAAGCTAAATCAAATAAATTTCAAAGATGAATTTTACCCCGTCTTAAAAGACAGAGCAAATAAAAACCTTAACTTAAAAACATTGCCCTACGGGATTCTCTTCTTAATGCTAATCTCTTCATACGCCGGAATAAATTCAGGCGTTACAAAATGTATCGTCTCCCGAAAAATCGAGACAAACTCTCCGGGACTTTTCAATGTTCACAAATAACTCAGCCACCATTTTTCTTTATGAATTGTTTTGTAATTATCATACCATTTGCACAATGGATATAGTGATGCAACTATTGCAATCCATATTAAATAGGTCATTCCAAGGGAAACGCCTTCACCGGGTTTTATAAAATTGGCAAAGCCCTGCGGGTTTGAAACACCCTCAGAAAATGTATGGCCCCGCATCAAATAAGCGATGGAGCTAAACAAGTGAATAAAAAAGAAATGCAGGATATAATAAAAGAAAGCCACCCTGCCATAAACCGAAATCAGTTTTGTTAAACCATTTTTCATATTTCCCCACCAGGCAATAAATAATAAAGCAGGGCCAATGGTCATACACATATAAAAAAGCGAAGGCGGATATTTATTTGCATTTATAAAAGATAGAAAACTATAGAATGAAGTTTTTTGTGAAGACCATGTAAAGGGATCGCCATAAATATTTATAAAACGCAATACAACAAACAAAGCAATAGCTGTAACGCCTGCAATAGTTAAAATTTTTTTTCGATACTGTTCATCCGGATTTCGCAAAAGTTTTCCAAGGCAGTATCCGAGTATCATTAATCCTGTCCAGGGTAAAAACGGATAGAGAATCATTAACTGGTGTTTACCCCATAAAGAATGAAACCCGAAATGATGCAATAAATTATAAAAGACATTATAAGGACCGGGATTTGCTTTTTCATAAAAATCAAGTGCATTATGTCCCAACACTATAATGAAACCAATAGTAAGTAACAACTCAAATGGCAGCCAGATCAATAGACCCAGTATGAACATACTGATACCGATAGCCCATATTACCTGTAAGCCAAAATAAGTATAGAATATATCAAAAGAAAAAAGAAGGTTAATAATGACGAGCTCAACGATAACAAGCCAAAGCCCTCTTTTAATAAGAAATAAGCTCAGTTCTTTTTTTGATTTACGGCTGCTTTGTAAATAAGCCGAAACGCCGGAAAGAAAAACAAAGATGGGTGCACAATAATGAGTGATCCACCTGGTGAAATATAAAATGGGTGTAGTAGTGCTCAGGTCAAGCGGATCAGCCGTCATAGCTCCTGCATGAAAAAAATCACGGGTGTGATCCAGTGCCATAATGATCATAACCAAACCGCGGAGCAGATCAATGGATTCAATTCTTCTTTGATTTTGGCTCAAAGTCATTTGCATTGTGTTTATTTTTATTCCAGGTTATATTTATTTTTTAAATAACCCATTAACTCTTCAGCACTTTTTTTCAGGTTTTCAAGCATCAATATTTTTGAACGTCTTGAACCATTCATCTGTAAAACATGAAACCCAAGTTCTTTCAGCATCGAACCATCATAGGTCATAAGCGAGGGATTATTTTTGCCCAGCTGAATTTGTCCGTCGGCGCCTTCCTGTTTTCTTAATATAGCCGGATCAAGAACTTTTGCAGCAATACGTTTATAATTATCAAACTCATGGTTATAATTATCTTCCATCAACCGAATGGTTGTAAACTGGTTATAATAACCCATTATTTTATTGGACGACTCTGCATTTCTGATAAGACGAAAGCCGCCTGAATATTTTAACTGGTCAAAGGTTCTGCTGTTGTTTCCAAAAGGATTTGATCTCGGACCAATTCTGGCCACATAGTATAACTCGTCGCCGTTTTGTTTTGCCTGCTCAGGAGTATTGAGTAAATTAATTAAGGTATCAAGTTCTACTACTTTCTGGCGGTCAAACGCCATCGTAGTATCTAAGTTTTTTACATCATCCCGCAAATCTGCCACCAGCGAAATAATAAACTGTTTCTCCTTGTCTTTTTCAATTTTATGCTCCAGTTGATACTCTGCTAAAAACCCACAGAACACAGCAAGGAACAGCATTAAAAACTCCCAGAAATAATGGGTCCATTTTTTTCTTTCCCGATAGCTATCGGGAGTATGAGTGTGGTGGTGTACGTCCATAAACTATTTTATTCAAAATGATATTTACTTTTAAAATATTCTATCAGCCTGGTAGTTCTTTCTTTTAACCAGATGATCCAACCACTTTGCCAGTTGATCGTTTGCTGGTATCGGAGCAGGTCGTTAAAAAATTTATTTAAAGGTTCTTTGTTTGCCGAAAATAATAATGAAGTTTTGGTGAGGGTATTAACCGAATCGTTATATAAAAACTTATGAGCCTGATAATCCAGCAACATGCTGAAGTTATTTCTTACTATATCCTGGCTTTGCTGGAATACGGTGGAT
>JANPEU010000264.1:0-6310 GCA_031423175.1 Bacteroidota bacterium | reverse complement strand
TGAAATTTCACCAGGGATACTCCTATTTTACATTGCAAAGATTTTCGCAGGCTAAGCCTCTCTTTAATACCATCCGGAAGATAAAAGATGATCCCAATTATATAGATGCTAATTATTATTATGGCTTCCTTGCTTTTCGGGATGGCCAATATGGTGAAGCACTAGAAAGTTTTAGAGTTGTCGAAAACGAAAAGGCGTATACTACAATCGTTCCTTATTATATAGCCCAGATCTATTATATACAGGGGAAAAAAGAGGAAGCGATCGAGTATGTTCAGAAAAAACTGAAAGGTGGTAACAGCCAGTATTACGAGCTTGAGTTAAAACAATTGATTGGCCATGCACATTTTGAAAGAAAGGAATATGCACTGGCATTACCATACCTTGAAGATTATGTAAGCAAAACTAAAAAAGTAAGAAGGGAAGATTTGTATGAACTTTCTTATTGTTATTACCAGGCCAACCAGTTAACAAAAGCAATTGATGGTTTCAAACAGTTGAGCGGTAAAGAAGATTCGCTAAGTCAGCATACCATGTATTTACTGGGCGATGCCTATTTAAAAACAGGACAGAAATCAAATGCGAGAAATGCATTTCTTTTCTGTGCATCGAACAGCAGTAATCCAACACAAAAAGAAATTTCAAGGTATCAGTATTCTAAACTTTCTTACGAACTCGGCTATCAGGATGAAGCACTAAACAGTTTACGATCATTTCTTGCTGATTACCCATCCTCCTCATATAATACAGAAGCAAGAGAATTACTCGTGGATGTTTTGGCTAATACAAATAATTACCGTGATGCTCAGGCATTACTTGAAGGTATGAGCAACCCATCGGCAAATGCAAAAAGATTATACCCCAGAATTTTATATGGCAGAGCCACCGAAATGATAAATGATGGAAGATTGGCAGAAGCAGATGCGTTGTTGGATAAAGCGTTGAAAGACCCAAACAATAGTTCTGTTCTTCCATTTGTAAATTATTGGAAAGGTGAAATAGCTTACCGC
Organism: Bacteroidota bacterium; assembly: GCA_031423175.1. Lineage (GTDB taxonomy): Bacteria > Bacteroidota > Bacteroidia > Chitinophagales > Chitinophagaceae > VBAR01. The sequence continues at coordinate 5,300 of JANPEU010000264.1, read as the reverse complement.
AATAATAAATTGGATGATGCAATAAAATATTATAATGCCTATAAAGATGCTGGTTCGCCTGCAAATGGAGAAGCCAACTCAACTACCATCCGATACAATCTTGGTTATAGTTATTTACGGAAAGAAAATTATCCTGCGGCATTGAGTTTCTTTGAACCCCTCGGGAAAAATCCAGCACTCAATAGCGATCAACTTTCGCAAGATGCCTATATCCGCACAGCAGACTGTTATTATATGAACAGAGATTTTGCAAAAGCAAAAGCGATGTATGATAATGTAATTAAATTTTCATGGCCGGCAGAAGACTATGCTACCTTTCAAAATGCAATGATTGCGGGAATTAAAAGTAATAATGAAAAAGTAACATTGCTGAATACCATGAACCGAAAATTTCCAACTTCATCTTTAGTGGTAGATGCTAATATGGAAATTGCGAATACGTACCTGGCTGATCAGCGATACCGGGATGCTATCCCATATTTAAATATTGTGTTGAAAGGAAATAATGCGAATGTAAAACCGCAGGCTTATTTAAAAACGGGTATTGCTTATTACAATCTTGATAATAATACAGAAGCCCTGAAGCAATTTAAAACTTTGGTTGCTCAGTATCCTAATTCACCAGAAGCAGAAGATGCATTGGATAATGTAAAAGTTATTTATGTGGAAGAAGGGAAACCATCAGAGTATGCAGATTTTATGCGGCAGGCCGGAAAGCCTATCAGTGTGAACACAGAAGATTCACTTACGTATGGTGCAGCACTTAAAATATATGATGAAGGTGCTGTAAACAATGCACTCAATGCTTTTAATAATTACCTGCAGCGGTTTCCGGATGGGGCATACAGTATTGACGCAAATTTTTACAAGAGTGAAATTTATGGAAGTAAAAAAGATTGGAACAATGCTTTATCCGGTTATGAATCGGTTGCCGCAGATGCACCAAATAAATTTGCTGAAAAATCAGCAATTGCTGCTGCAAGAATTTATTTCTTCGAATTAAAAAATTATGAAAAAAGTGAACATTTTTTTGAACTGATGAAACAGCTATCCAGCAACCAGGAAACAACATTGGAAGCAATGCGTGGATTATTGCGCAGCCAGTACCAGTTGAAGAAATGGGATGCGGCTGTTACAAATGCAAAAGAATTAGCCAATGCAAAAGGGAGTAGTAGTGATGATAAAGCCTTGGCAAATATGGCTATTGCAAAAAGTTACCAGGTGAGTGGTCAATATGATTTGGCTATAGCAAATTATAAATCAGTGGTACAATTGAATAAAGCTGCCCTTGCTGCGGAAGCACGGTATGAAATTGCGAATAGCTGGTTTGCTGTAAACAAAATGAGTGATGCTGAAAAAGCAGCATTTGAAGTAATCAATAAATCGGGCTCTTATGATTTCTGGGTCACGAAAGCTTATATTTTGTTAGGTGATGTTTATTACAAACAAAAAGATTATTTCAATGCGAAAGCAACCTATCAGAGTATTGTTGATAACAGTATTAACCCCGAATTAAAAAGTGAAGCCCAGTTAAAATTGAATAAAGTAATAGAAGAAGAGGGCAGGAGCAGTAAGATAGACGTGTAATTAAACAATTATTATTTAGCATTCATAACCAATAATTGAAATGAATAGAAAAAATAAAATATTTTGTGTCGTAATAATTTCTTTATTTGGAAATTCAGTAATGGCTCAACAGGATACCAGCCGCAGAAACGTAAGTATTACTTCTGCATTCAAACCTGTTTTAAAAGAAGCAGCGAAAATAAATTTTAATGCAAGCCCACCTGTTGCGGATACTACCAAGCCGAAATTGCAATACAATATCCCCAATCAAAATATGTTATTTGGTTATCAACCGGGTTCATTGAAACCACTTGCTCTGTATATAGATAGTGGTGGCATATGGAATAATAGCAGTTATGTAAAAGTTGGATTCGGAAGTTTAAAAACTCCATACCTGCAATTAGGGTTGAGTGCAGGAGATGGAAAAACTGCCGGTGTTACAATTTTTGCAAAACATGTGTCAGCTGATGGCAAACGGAATTATCAGGATTTTACGAATACACAGGTTCGGTTGGATGGACATTTTCAAACAGCAAAAAATATTGAATGGAATGCCGGTGTAGGAATGAAACAGGATAAAACATGGAAATATGGCTATGAGCCACAGAGTTTAATTTTTGCAAAAGATTCATTGAAGCAAAGTTTCAATACCTATTCCGGAAAAATCAGTTTTCATAATATAAATAAAACAACGTTCGGAATATCGTATGCACCCGAAATACAGATTGCTGTTATGAGTGATGATAATAAGAATAGTGAAAGCAATACTGTTGTGAACCTGCCATTGAAAAAAACAATAGGAAAAAATTTTGCAGTTAAACTTGGAGTAACATTTGATTTAACAAGATTGTCGCCTGAAAATAAAGCAGCAATAAACAATACGATGTATTATTTATCTCCTTCAATAAATTATAAATCATCAAAAATAAATGTGCAGGCAGGTATTCGTCCAAGTTGGGATAACAAGACATTTAAAATGTTTCCAAACCTGATGGCAGATATTAGTACAGAGGATAAACAATTTACACTTCAAATGGGTTGGTCGGGCTCAATAAGGAAAACTACTTATCAGTACCTGTCATCGCAAAATCCATGGTTGGAATTGCCAGTAGCATTTAAAAATACCTGGATAGAAGAAAGATTTGCAGGAATTAAAGGATCGGTTGGTAATCATTTTACTTACAGTGCAAAACTTGGTTTTAATAAACTCAATAACCAACCGTTGTTTGTAAATAAATATAGCGGCGGCGATGGTGGTAAAACTTTTTTAGTAATGACTGAGCCAAGAATTAATGTTATAAATCTTGGTGGTGAAGTTGGAATTACAATGCAGGAAAAACTTTCCTGGACCGCTGGTTGGCAGGTAAACCAATATTCTGGTCTAAAAGTAAATGATAAACCATGGGGGTTGTTACCCATGGAATTTAAATCTGCACTACGCATACAAGTAATAAAAGATTTGTGGTTGAAAGGTGATGTGTTTGGCTGGGGCGGACCTAAGTATATGAAAAGTGATGGCAGTGATGGAAGATTAAAGGGTGCATTTGATTTGAATGCAGGTCTTGAATTTAAGATTACAAAAAATATTAACCTCTGGGCGCAGTTTAATAATATTACCAACAAAGAATATCAGCGTTGGAATCAATATCCGGTTTATGGGTTCAACTTTGTCGGAGGAGTCGTATTTTCGTTTGCACAACTAACTAAATAATGTATTCAGAACTGTTCCGCTATTTTATACAGCATAAAAAATTGAATCTTCCAGGCATTGGAAATTTTGTACTGGAAAGAAAACCTGCTGAAGCAGATTTTGTAAATAAATGTATTCTTCCTCCATCTTATTCAGTTGCGCTACACCAGCACGAAGAAGAAAAGCCTTCACATAAATTTTACACATGGATTGCTGCTGCATTTAATATTTCAGAAAAAGAAGCAGTCATACGTTTTAATGATTTTGTTTTTGATTTGAAAAATAACATCAGCACTGATAATAAAATAGAATGGAGTGGCATCGGCGTTTTGAGTAAGGGAGAAGGGGGTAAAATAAAATTTTTAAATGAAGAGTTGTCCTTAATTGAAAAAACAATACCTGCCGAGAAAATAATAAGGGAAAGAGCCGAACATTCTGTTTTAGTAGGCGAGCGGGAAAGGACTTCGGCAGAGATGACTGAATATCTCAATCAACCTGATGCAAAACGAAATTTATGGTGGATTTTTCCTCTTACATTGATCTTACTTTCATTAGTATTTATCAGTTGGTATTTTTCTAAATATGGAATTGAAAGCTCTTCAGTCAGAAATACCCAAAATGTAAATTCTGGTTCAACAACAGAATCTTATCGGGAAATTAAATAAACAGTCATTTCTTGGTTCAATAAAAATTTTTCTTACAGGGTCTCTTGCTTATTTTTGAACACTTTCATTTTTTCATGTACAATACAATTCATCTCAATCGTTGCCCGGTTTGCCATGCTGAAAAAATTTCGTCAATTTTTGAAGCTAAAGATTACACAGTAAGTAAAAAGGATTTTTCAATCTGTCATTGCCATAATTGTTCACTCAGATTTACACAAGATATTCCTGACCTGCAATCAATTTCAGGCTTCTATCAGTCTCAAGATTATATTTCCCATTCAGATACACACAAAGGCTTTATCAACCGGATTTATCAATTGATAAAAAAAAGGACCCTAACAGGTAAACTAAATTTGATTGTAAAAGTGACTGGTTTGCAAAAGGGGGATCATCTTGATGTTGGTTGTGGTACCGGGGCTTTTGTAAACAAAATGATTCATTCAGGTTGGGTTGTTACCGGATTGGAACCTGATAGCGGCGCAAGAACAGTAGCAGAAAAAATGTATGGACTAAATATTCTTGATGCGGGTGAGTTGTTTAATTTACCACCTAATAGTTTTGATGCCATTACACTTTGGCATGTGTTGGAACATGTGCATGACCTGCAGGGTTATGTAAAACAATTAAAGAATTTATTGAAAGAAAACGGAAAATTATTTATAGCTGTCCCTAATTATTCATCCTATGATGCTGAGATTTACAAACAATATTGGGCTGCTTATGATGTGCCACGGCATTTATATCATTTTTCTCCGGCGTCAATGAAAAGTTTAATTGAGCGGCACGAATTAAAAATTATTTCTTACAAACCGATGTGGTTTGACAGTGTTTATGTTTCATTACTCAGTAGTAAATATAAAAATGGTAAAACAAATTTCTTTAGTGCGTTATGGACGGGATTGATATCAAACCTGAAAGCGTTGTTTGATGTTAAAAAATGCAGTTCTGTAATTTATATTATCTCAAAATAGTTAGCTATTTCCCAAATTGAATTTCATAAAGTTCTGGCCAATATTTCCCGGTTATATAAATTTTTTTAGTTGTTTCATCATAGGCAATCCCATTTGGAACATCTGCTCCGGGATATTTTGCTTTAGCTGTATCCCAAACTTTTGCCAGGTTTGCTTTAGCAACAATTTTTCCATTGGCAGGATTGATTTTTAAAATATAATCGTACTGCCATTGATTGGCAAAAATAAATCCATCAATAAATTCAAGTTCATTCAAGTTAAAAGAGTTAGCTCCTGCATCTGTAACAGTTACCGATTTTTGTTTTTTAAATGTAGATGGTTCATAATAATCCAAATCACTGCTACCATTACTTACAATTAAACTTTTTCCATCTGTCGTTATGCCCCAACCTTCACCCGCTAAAGGAT
>JANPEU010000263.1:0-15336 GCA_031423175.1 Bacteroidota bacterium | reverse complement strand
GGGTTAACTATAAAAAATTACAGCGATTATAAAGTGGGTGATGTAGTAGAGGCTTATGAACAGGAAGAAGTGAAAAGAACGTTGTAAGCCTAAGGCTTCAAGCTAAACGCAGTTTTTGTTTGTAGCTTGTAGCTTGTAGCGTAATTCTTGAAGCTTCTCCCAAAAACTTTTGTTAAATACCCTAACAGTGGCTGATAAAAAGGGTAACTGAATTTATTTTTGAATTTATGCGAAACTTAAAAAATATTCTGACTGCATTTTCTTTGTTGTTTTTGTTTGCAAGCACAACAAATGCACAACCCCAAAAAGTAGTAGCCGATAAAGTGATTGCTGTTGTTGGCGACAGAATCATTCTTTATTCTGATATAAGAAACTCAATTCTTGATGCACAACGCCAGGGTGCTGAAGTGCCGCCGAATGCTGAATGCGTTTTATTGGAACAGGCATTGGTTTCAAAAGTGCTGATGATACAGGCAGAAAAAGATTCATTGCCGGTAACAGATGAGGAAGTAGATGCAGAATTAGAACAAAGAATACGGTATTTCGTTGGTCAGGTTGGTACCATTGAAGCATTGGAAGAAATGGCGGGTAAAACAGTTTATCAGATAAAAGATGATGCAAGAGAAAGTGTAAAAGAAAGAAAACTGGCAGAAGCTATGCAACGGAAAATAGTGGAGAAAGTAACAATTACGCCAAATGAAGTAAAAATATTTTTTGAAAAATTTTCAAAAGACAGCTTACCATTTTTTGAATCGGAATTAGAAGTAGGTCAGATTATTTCTTATCCCAAGCCAAGCCGGGATCTGGAAAAATATATTATTGATGAAATGAATAATTACCGCCGTCAGTTATTGAATAAGACGGCAACATTTGATCAAATGGCAAAACGATTTTCCGAAGATGAAGGAACAAAAGACAGAGGTGGCTTATTTCAAATGAACAGAGGTGATAAAGGAGTTGATCCTGTTTTTCTTTCTACTGCTTTTCGCCTTAAAGTAGATTCTATTTCACCTCCGGTAAAATCCAAATTCGGTTTTCATATAATACAGATGATAGAACGCAACGGAGATGAAGCTACCGTAAAACATATTTTACGTTTTGTGCCCATCACCGATTTAGAAATGGGACAGTCAAGACAGAAATTAGATACAATACGTACTAAAATACTGGCAGGCAAATTAGAATTCAACGAGGCAGCTTTAAAGTACAGTGATGATGAATCGGTAAAATTTTCAAGCCCTTTCTTCAAAGCACAGGATGGTTCTACTTATGTTACCATCGATCAATTGGATAAAGATGTGGTGGCACAAATAACAAAAATGAAAGTTGGCGATATTTCGTTACCCATGAACTTTGAAGATGAGCGGAAAAAGAAAGGAGTAAAAATTATTTATTTTAAAAGCCGCACCGAACCACACCGCATGAACATGAAAGATGATTACAGCCGTATTTCTCAAATGGCATTGGAGCAAAAAAAATCGAAGGTGCTTGATAAATGGTTTAAAGAAAAACTACCGGCAAACCATATTGAAGTTGCAGACGAAAACAGATCATCTTGCAGCAACCTGGAAAAATTATTAGGCAAGGAAATAAAAGGGTTTTAATTTTTTTTAAAAATATTTTACAAACCCCGCCATTAAGCGGGGTTTATTGTTTCAAGTTTAAAAGAGGACTCCAAATAAGTAGGCTAATTTTTCTTTATATAACAGTAGTTTTTTAAAAAATATCACTTTGCCTGAAAAAGAATTAAAAAAGAGACAGCCTCCAACCTCCAACCTTTTTCTTGTCGCCGATGGTTTGAATATTATAAGTGAACGAGAGCATGAAATAGCGTCCTAATACATTGTTTGTTCTTGTGGTAACCGAGTTTCTCAATACATCGATCAGCACATGCCTGTACGTGTTAAACATATCCGACACTTCAAACTTAAGCACACCCCTTTCGTTCTTCATCATTGTATAGTTTACACCGGCATTCCATATTTGCGGACGGTTAGAATAACCCGGTGCAGATAAGGGATCAATGTAATATTGCATATTGGCCTCCCAGATAAAATGTTTAGGAAACCGGAGTATCCATTCATTTTCAAATGTGTGATATATCTGATTAATGTTTTTAAAAGCGCTGACTTTGTAACGGTAATAATTATATGTAAGCGAGTAGTTGGAAGTCCACTCAAATTTATCATTTACATTCATTGAAAAGCCGACTCTTCCTCCCAGGGAATTGTTATTCTGCCAAGACGAAATATAGTTATACAATAAACGTGATCTTTCATTAGAAAAAAATGCAGAAGAGTTCATTGAGAAATTAAATTTCGGATTGCGTTTATATTGTTTATTGAAGAATAGATTGATACCTCCATTATGGCTGCCATTTTGATTGACGGGCATGTTGGTCAAAACTCCGTTATTATCCACTGTAATGAATGCAATCACATCATTTTTGGTGAACCCGAATTGTGAATTAAAACCATAAGTAAAAGATTTTTTTAAAATATTTTTCCGATAATTTACCGACAGTTGATCTCTTACCGAAGGAACAAGGTTGGGGTTACCTAAAGTGATGTAGTACGGGTTGGAGTTGTCAGCTACAGCAATCAGATAGTTATAGGCAGGTAAAATAACATTCCGGTCATAAAAAAAGTTCCATGTTTTATAAGTGAGCCCAAAGGTGGGGAGAAGGTTTGTTCTTTTTTGTTCAAGCGGCAGCGGGAGGTTTGTAATATCATTTATTATTTTTTGCCATTGCAGTTTAAGTCCCGGTGTAATAGTCAGATCCTTCCACCTGTACTCAAGCCCTGCATTAGAAGTGATTTGGTCATTTCTCCGATGCAGACTGTTAGTAAGAAGTGCATTAAACACATCATAGCTTTTCGAAGTATTATTATAATTGTAAGTGCTGATCCCGTTCTTGTATTTAAAGTAATTATATCGGGCGGCAAATCTCAGTGTAAACCGTTTTGTAACCGGTTCGCTGAAATTAAAATATACATCCAGTTCTGTAGTTGGTATTCGTTCAAATCGCATTTGCAGAATACTTGTGTCAAATACAACAGGATAAATAAAATGATTTTGCGAATTGCTTAAATTATCACTTCGGGTATTTCTGTAATCAAGGTTATGGCCAATGGTAAACCTTCTTCCTTTTTTTACTTTGGACAGTCGTGTTAAACTGAAATTATGCCGATAGGTATTTATTTTATTGTCATTTTTTAGATTTATATCGCCTGCACTCAAGGGACCTGTAAAGTTATTTGTTGTTCTAACTGTTGTGATGCGTTCATCAATTCCGCCTGCATCCATAAATGCTGCGTTAAGCAGAATATTTGTTACAGAATCAGGTTTTAGTCTTAAGCCTGTTGCAAGGTTGTGTCGGTTTGTATGGGCAGGACCACTTTGACGGGTGTTTGTATTTATTACTGTATCATTTTTGAATTGATCAGTAATATTTAAAGTTTCTCTTTCCCGAATATCAAGCCGGTTATAAAAGTATTGCAGGAAGAAAGAACGTTTTATGTTGGGTGCATGATTCAGGTTAAATCCTGTACCCTTGCTGATGCTGATGCCCCCAAGATTTTGTGCGCCGCCAAAATTTACATTATCAAGAGAAATGCTTGAGCCTGCACCAAATGCTCTTCCAACATTTGTTCTGGTAACAGCACTGTTACTTCGGCTACGTTGAAAGCCGCCAGCAGATAATAACTCGGAAAAACTAAACGGTGCTTTATTAATATTGTTTGCATAAGCCAATATGGACAATTGTAATGTATCGCGGTAAATATTTCCAATTCCGCCAACATTATATAAGTCCTTGCTACCGCCACCGCCATATACCCGGCCAAACCAACCTTTCTTTACTCCTTTTTTAAATGTCAGGTTGATCACTTTACCTACATTATTAGGATTGTCATCACCCCTTCGCATCATTTCTTCTTTATCATCAAACACCTGCACTTTGTCAATAACATTCGCAGGCAGGTTGCGTGTAGCCATTTTCGGATCATCTCCAAAAAATGTTTTGCCATCCACTAGAATCCGGTTAACAAGTTTTCCTTCCACGCTGATAGAACCGTCGCGGTCTACATCTACACCCGGCAATTTTTTTAAAAGATCTTCTACCAGGGCATTGGGCAGTGTTCTGAATGCACTGGCATTAAATTCTATGGTGTCTTTTTTTATAACAATAGGAGGCAACTCAGACATAACTACCACTTCATCCAGTATTTTATTTGTCAATTTCATCACTACAGAATCTAAGGACACTGTAGTTCGGGTAGGGGATAATTCAAACTCATACCTATGAACTGTAAAACCTGTGTGGCTGATGAGTAAACGTAAACGAACATTTAACGGCAGTCCCGGCACTTTGAAATCGCCGGAAGTTGTACTTAACCGGTAAGCAAGAAGTGCTGTATCGGCAGCTTTATAAACCGCAATGGTTGCGTACGAAAGTGGCTTCTTCGGCTTTTCGAAAACTTTCCCGGAGATACTACCCTGCTGTGCCACAGCTAAAACTGAGAGCAGGATAAAAACAGAAACAATTGGAGTTCGTTTATTTCTCATTTCTAAAGCAATTTATATGGTTAATTCAAGGGGTATGAAAATAGAATCTAAAAAAGAAGAGTGAGGAGTGTTCTTTGGGACAAATTGATGTAAGAAAGATAATACAAAATATCAAGTTACTCTTTATATGGCAACAATTTCTTCATCAGCACTTCCTTTTTATTTCTCGCCACATCAATCGTTTTACCATCACTCATCACCAAATAGCCGCCTTCGCCTTTTACATATTTTTTCCACTTCATTTAAGTTGGCAAGATAGCAGCAGTGTACACGGGCAAAAGAATGTACTTCTGGCAATTCTAATGGTCATTTGGCGATGCTGCAATATTTATTAAAAAAGCCTTTCTGTTGATTCTGAAAAGCTTTTTTGTTTTAATAATTATTGATACCATTTTATTTTCCCTCTGTTTTTTACCAGTGGAAGACTGTCCATGTCAAATTTTCTTACCAGGATTTTGACAGAATCTGCATTCAAGACCCCTTCGAATAAATAATGTTTTGGTGATGGCTTGGTGTACAAGAATTCCGACTTAATTTTTTTATCCCTGGGATCATATATTGTAAACGTTTTAGTTAAGGTATCCATTTTGTACTTATAGAATTTAAGTGAATCATTCGCATACTGAATAGCCAAATCTTCGTCGTATCTGGTGGCGATTTTTTTCCATCGAACAGTTTCAATAGTAAGTGGAGAACTAATCTGATTTCTCAGATTAAATTCTTCTACAATATACATCACTTCCATTTTTTCATATTCCGATCTCCAGGAAATAGTCCTAATTTCTCTTTTAACCAAAGGATATAGCATAAAGAAAATCAGGCAAAGTTTTAATCCAATAAAAATCCACCGGTATTTTTTGAATCTTTGAAAAACCATTGGGACGATTGAAAAAGAAGCCGGTTTATGAAGTATAAACAATTTGTACAGATTTTTTGCATTGTGCGCCAGTAAAAAAAAAGACATCAGCAAATAATTTACCAGCATTATTTTTACCATTACATCATAACCAATATTTATCATCAACACATTACTCAATGTCCCGAGTGTTAATAAAGCACCGATTGTGGATGTTTTTCTGAAAAGTAATAACAGTCCGCAAATGGTTTCCAACATACCACCGAAAAAAGAATAAGAACGGGAGCTTCCCATAAAACTCCAAAGTACATCCCAATGTTTCATATCACCATACGATTGTATCATCCTGATGGGAGATGGAAAACGAAATTGACTACCTGAAAGCTTATTAAAACCGTAGGAGAACAAAGCATAAGCAAGAACATACCGGGTACATAGATGCATATACCTGTATAATGAATGATATGCTTTACGTTTATCAAGCAAAGACCATATAATTGTTACAAGTATTGAGAGTATGAAAAGGACAAGAATTGTAACATACGCAAACAAACTATCGCCACCGTACCAATAATCAGAAAAAGTAATTTGAAAAAATGTATTTCCAACCCATGTTATGAAAGGAAGGGTGATGATTTTATATGGAAGCTTAAGGAAATCAAGAAACGAAAAAAAATCGGTTCCTAAAAAAGGTAAGGGAATGAAAACAAAAAATAATACAAGGTAAGTAAAGAAGAAACGAAATATAATCCGTTCAATCGGGGTCCAGCCGGTAGTTAAGTTTTGGTTCATGTAGCTTGTTATTTGAGGAGAAGGTAAGAAAAAAATAATATATTTTTCAATAGAAAAATATCTACATTAGTTTTTTTCCTTTATGGTTCTAACTTCCCATCACTTTCATTAATCCTTCACTGGGTATAATCTCTTTATCAATATTTCTTTTCTGCTTCTTGATACATCTATTACGGATCCGTCACTCATTGTCAAATAACCTCCATCGCCTTTCATGTATTTGCTTATCTCATTCAAGTTTACAATATAGGAGTTGTGCACCCGCAGAAATGAAAATTCTTCAAGCATTTCTTCCACTTCTTTTAGTGTTCTGGAAACAACGATTTTCTTTTTTTCTTTTAAATGAAATGCAGTGTAATTACTGTCGGATGCACAGCTGATAATTGTATCAAGAGCTATTAACTGCAAACCTTCCATAGTTGGCAGTGCTATTCTTTGTATAGAATGGTTTACGTTTTTTATTTTTTGAAACAGCACTTCCAATTGCTGCGAAACTGAATGATGCAAACGACTTTCAACTCTTTTGACTGCTTTTAGTAATTCTTCACGGTCTATCGGTTTTAATAAATAATCCAATGCGCTGAAACGGATGGCTTGGATTGCGTATTGATCAAAACTTGTGGTAAAGATGATTTCGAAATTAATGTCTTTTATTTTTTCTAATAAATCAAAACCATTCATCTGCGGCATTTCAATATCGAGAAATATCAATTGAGGTTTATGTTCTTGAATGGCAACTAATGCTTCTTTTCCCGAATTACATTCAGCAAGTACTTGTATGCCTGGACAATATTTGTCTAACAAAGTTGCCAGGGCTTCGCAACAAAAAGGTTCATCATCTACTATGATTGCTTTGATTGTATTATCAGGATTCATTTTTAAAAAATAAACTTATGCAAATTCTTTTTGGAAATTGGTTAAAGAAACAGAAATATAAACTTTTGTTCCCAACGGCTCTCCATTTTCAGCTTCCAGGTCTGTAATAGTGAAAAAAGATTCAATCTTTTCTTCGTTGTTTAATAGTGACAATCTTTCCGATGTTATTTTTAAACCCACAGATTGTTTGTCTTCTGATAATTTACTTTTTAACTCAGCAGCTTTTTTTCTACCTATTCCATTGTCTTCTATCACACATTTCAATGCATTAGCTTCAGTAAATAATGTAATGTCAAGTTTACCATTTGTTTCTTTATTCATCAAACCATGCCAGATGGCATTTTCGCAAAAAGGCTGGAAGAGCAAAGGCGGCACCTGGATGGCTCCGGCATCAACCGTATTGGAAAATGTAATATTGTAATCAAATGAAAATTTGAACCGGAGCCTTTCCATATCGAGATAAAGTTTCAGCATTTCTATTTCGTCTTCCAGCGTAATTAATTGTTTTTTGGAATTGATAAGCACCATGCGGATGAGGCGTGAAAAACGGGTGAGATAATCTGAAGCAGTTTCTGTTTCATTTTTTAATATAAAGCGATTGATAGAGCTGAGACAGTTGAAAATAAAATGCGGATTCATTTGTGCCCGCAGTGCCTGCATTTCAAGATCGGCAGCTTTTTGTTTTAGCTGAGCAAGTTTTTTTTCTGATTCAAGTTTTTCGTTTTTTCTTTTTGTTGCAAAGTTTCTAAAAATAAAGAGGACGGTTATGAGAAGTAAAAAGAATGAGGTGATTAAAAACTTTTTAAATGTTGCTTCCTGTTTTAGTTGTTGTTCTTTTATTTTATTGTCACGGTTTAAGAATCCTATTCTGGCTTCTTTCTTTGCATCTTCAACTTCTTTTTTATATTCACTCAGTTTGATATTTAGTTTCCATAAATTTTGTTTATTGTTGGTAGAATCTTTTAATACTGTGTAATAATTAAGATAATGATAGGCGCTGTCATTTTTCTTTAACTGATGAAATAACTTTGAAAGGACGTTTGCTCCCTCCATAGTAATCTCTGTACGGTATCTTTTCGCAGCTATGTGAAAACCTTCCTGCGCATACTTTAGCGCTGTTTTGTAATCTTTTTTTCCTTCATAAGTTTTTGCCAATGATATTAGCCCATTTGGTAAACCCACTTCGTTTTTTGCAGTTCTGAGTGAATCAACTGCTGACTTTAATAAAGGTAAGGCGAGGTCGTAGTCTTTATTCAGTAAATAAGCTTTGCCTAAAAGAATTTTATTTTGAGGTAATTTTCTTTTGTCATTTTCATAATTTTTTTTGGAATAGAAAATCGCCGAATCAGGCATGTTCATTTTGCAAAACAATGCACCAAACATATTTCCCAAATCCCAATAAGTATTGTATTGCCTGTCATATTCTCTTCCCTGACGTAGATAATCAATAGCTGTCTCATAATCTCCGGCTGCATCAAAAATCTGAGCCATATTTACAAAAGACATTGTTCCAAAAACTAGAAGCAATGGTGAATGATGTTCCCTTTTTATCCTCGATAAGGCCAAAGTTCTTTTGCAATATTCAAAAGCTAAATCAGGTTTTTCGGCTACTTGAAGGTATGATAAACAAAGCCATGTGGAAGCTTCAGATTCTCCTTCCTCATCTCCAGCTTTTTGAAAATGTGTGTTAGCTTTTTTTAGAAAATCAATATATAGCGAGTCGTTTTTCTCACTCCATGCTAGGTAGTTCCAGCCTAAGGTGGCATCATCTTTTATTTCCTTTCCTATTAACTCTGATTGTTGAAAATATTTTTGTGCTGCTTCCAGATCTTTTTTTGTAGTTAATTCAGAGAGACCAAGGTAAGTCAATGACCGGGCAATACCTTTTTTATACTTTAATTCAGTCGCAAGCTTGTTTGCCTCCATTGCATACAGAGCCATTGAATCTCTATGTGAAGGTAAATATTGACATTCCATAGCCATATCATTAAGACAATCCACTTTTTCATTGTTATTCAAATTCTTCAATTTCATTTTGAGGTTTGGAATTATCATACTGTCTGGTACATTTTGCGAATACGATTGCACATAACAGCAAACAAATACAAAAAGAGGAATTAAATATTTTCTCATATTAAAACCCTCATGCCGGTTTAAGTTTAATAATAAGGAGAAAGAAGTTACGAATAATACGGCAATCAGGTTTTATAAAACTATTGATCTGTTTAGCCCCAAAAAAGGCAAACTGAGAAGTTCACAGTATTGCATGATGACATGCAGTAATGAATGAGTGATTAACAGGGGCTATTGTTTGGAGGGTAATAGTTTCTTTAGCAACACTTCCTTCTTATTCCTCGCCACATCAATAGAAGTGCCGTCGCTCATCACCAAATAGCCACCTTCTCCCTTTACATATTTCTCCACTTCATTCAGATTGGCAAGATAGCAGCGATGTACACGGGCAAAAGAATGTTCTTCCAGTAATTCCTCAATCTCTTTCAATGTTCTGGAGGCAATTATTTTTTTATTGTTTTTCAAAAATAAAATGGTGTAGTTGCTATCTGATTCGCAACTGATGATGGAGTCAACCGGTATCATTTGCAAGCCCTCCATTGTGGGCATTGCAATTTTATTGATAGGAGTGGAGGGCTGATGAATTTTCTGCATTAAAATTTCCAACTGCTCTGCAATTGGTTTTTGAGAACGATGAATAACTTTTTGAATAGCTTTTTCTAATTCTTCGCTGTCAACCGGCTTCAATAAATAATCAATGGCACTGAAGCGGATAGCTTTTAAAGCATACTGATCGTAACTGGTAGTAAATATGATTTCAAAATTAACAGCTGGTAATTGTTCCAGCATTTCAAAGCCATTCATCTTTGGCATTTCTACATCAAGGAAAACAAGATCAGGGTTATATTTTTTTATTACTGTAAGTGCATCGACGGCATTATGGCAAACTGCTGCTATTTCCACATCCGGTGAATCTTCCAGCAATAATACAAGTGCTTCGCAGCAGTATGGTTCGTCGTCAACAATAAGGGCTTTAAGCATAGATGGATTGTGTTTTAATCCCTATGTGTTATCTATGTGCCTATGATTCTATGTGGTGAAAATTTACCACATAGGCACAATAGAGACATAGGGAGCACATAGAATGTTTTGTTTTCTATTTAAACAACTTCTTCAATTGATTCTTTATAACTGATCTTCAAAATCACTTTTGTTCCTACTGCAATTCCATCCTCATCTTTCAGGTCTTCTATTTCATAAAATGTATGAACACCTTTATCACGGTTCAGCAAAGCCAGTCGCTCAGTTGTAATTTTTAAACCCATTGATTTTTCTTTTTCAGCAGTTTTACTATTCATCACTGAGGCTTTTTCCCGACCGACTCCATTATCTGTTATAGTACAATTTAAGATATTATCTTCCATGCTCAGTTCTATATCCAGCCGGCCTTGTCCTTCTTTGTGCATCAGGCCATGCCAGATAGCGTTTTCACAAAACGGTTGTATCAGTAAAGGTGGAATAAAAATATTATCTCCCTCCATTGTATTGAGGAATGTGATGCTGTAATCAAATGAATCTTTAAAACGCAGTCTTTCCATGTCTAAATAAAGCCTCAGCATTTGAAGTTCATCTTCCAGTGCTATCAGTGGTTTTTGTGAATTGATCAATACCATTCTTATCAGTCTTGAAAAACGGGTGAGATAGTTGGATGCAGTCTTCGTTTCATTTTTTAAAATAAACCTGTTTATGGAACTGAGACAGTTGAAAATAAAATGTGGATTCATTTGTGCCCGCAGTGCCTGCATTTCAAGTTCTGCTGCCTGGCGCTGAAGTTCTACTTGTTTCAATTTCCATTCCTGTTCGGCCTGTTCCTGTAGAAGTTTTTCATTTTTTCTTCTTGCAGTGAGATATCTGAAAATAAAAACGCCGGCTACCAATAGTAAAATCAAGCTAATGATGAGGAAGTTTTTTAATGAAGATTCTTGCTTTAACTTTTGTGCTTTTAGTTGGTTGTCTTTGTTGAGTAAATTGATCTGGCTAGTCGTTTTTTCATCTTCTGCTTCTTTTTTATAATTATTTAACCTGAATAAATATTGTTTTTTTAAAAGAGAATCTTTCAGTGCCATGTACAGTTTCAAATATATATAGGCGCTATCGCTATTGCCCAACTTATAGAAAATAGTAGAAAGGGTTTCATAGTTTTCAATGAGAAGCACATTTCCTTTTGATCTTTTTATTGCCGCCAGAGCTTCTCTTGCAGCATTTAAAGCGGCTTTGTTTTCATTTTTTCCTAAATACGCTTTTGATAAAACAGTCAGACTGCCTCGGAGACTTATATAGTTGTTCCGTTCCTTTTCTTTTTTTATGTGTTGGTTCAATAATAATATTGCCTTATCATATTCTTTAAGGGTTATCAATAGTCTGCTCGGTTCAAAACTTCCAACATGGCTGCCCAATGATTCAATAGACTTTTCAGTAAGGGGAAGAAGATAGTACTTCGCAGAATCAATATTTCCCATGGATCGATACACACCACCGATAGCCGTTGCCCAAACAACTTTTCTATTTCCATCCTGATAAAAGGGCTTTGTTTTTTTTATATAAGATAAGGCCGATTCGAAATCGCCTGCAATAAGATAGTACCTGCTCATCCAATAATAGGCCTCGCCAAGCCGGTAATCGTTTTCTTTTCCAGGCTTGTTCTTTGATAGTTCTTTTGCAAGCTCTATCCCTGTTTTGCAATAAGAAAACCCATTTTCAAAATCTCCCATGTTCCAATAATTTCTACATACTCTCATATGAGCATCAAATTCACCTATCGCATCTCCTGATTCATGAAACTGTTCAATTGCTTTCTTCAAGGGAATTATTCCGGTTTCAAGGTTGGATGTTTGAGCTACTAATTCAGCAAACTGTAAGTAAAACCTTCCTAATGTTTCTTTTTTCCGATTCATCAGGTAGTAACTGGTACTAATTTCCAATTCATCATTAGCCAATGAATTATTTTCCTGAAAATAAATGGCGGCCAGATCACTGTGAAGATTTGCGAGTGATCCTTCTGCCCCTTTACAGCCCTGGCAGTTGACAATAGTCCTTGGTTTATACCCGCTATTGAATTCACTTCCATTCATTTTTTCTAGGAGATCTATTGCTTTTTGTATGTTTATTTTTTGCTTGATCAAACTGCCCCTCGTTTTTTCCAGCCACGCAAGTTGTGAGTATGCACGCCCCGAAATAAAATTATTGCGCAGTTCGTCTCCCATTTTTATTGTTTCGTTCGCAACTCTATAAGCTTCTGAATACGCAGATTCTTTATCATTATTTATCCTGTTTTCATCTGTTCTTTCGGCAGCACACATAGTTTTATTAACAAGTGCATATCCCTGGCCGTTTTTGTAGTTTATCTTTTTTGCTTCCTCCAGCGCCATATTCGCAAACATGCACGCAGAGTCAAGATGTTTATCATTGTCATCCCAAATCCAATAATAGAGTTCGGAAAGACGATTATAACAATCAACCTTCTTTTCACCAGCAGCAGTTTTAAGTTCATTTTTGACACTATCAACATTTTTTCGGGCAACGACCATATCGTCATTCCAGCTCTGGGCATTCAGAAAATAACAGAGAGACATGAATAAGCAAACAGAAACAAGATATTTTTTCATAATAAAACCCTCATACCGGTTTAAGTTTAAAATTTGTGGTAAGAAGTTACAAAAAAGTATCGGCAATCAGGTTTTATAAAACTAAAGCCTGGTTTCTTCTTTTACTAGCCAGATTGAGGGAATGGCGGATTCTGCGGCTGAACAGTTGGTGGGGGTAAGGGAAACAAAAAACCAGATTATAAACGGAAAAATTGAGTAATTTTAGAATATGAATTCAGATTACAGACATATAATCACTATTGAGCCGGGTAAACGAAACGGCAAACCCTGCGTAAGAGGTATGCGAATCACAGTATATGATGTACTCGGTTATCTTGCATCTGGGATGACGCCTGAACAGATAATTGAAGATTTTCCTGAGCTTACAAAAGAAGACATCCAGGCATGCCTTAGTTATGCTGCTGACTCAGAAAAGCATACCCGTTTATTACACACTTCATGAAGCTGCTGTTTGATAATAACCTTTCTTTTAAACTGGTTCAGTCCTAGCAGAATTATTTTCCCGGCTCACAACATATTCGGGAAGTCTTAAGCATTAATGTTGATGATCTCATTATCTGGAATCATGCAAAAACGAATGGCTTTACCATTCTTACCAAGGACAATGATTTTGATGAACGCAGCCAGTTAGAAGGTTGCCCGCCAAAAATAATTCATCTTATCTGTGGTAATAAAACCACTCTTCATATCCTGAATCTTTTACTGTGGCGTAAAGAAGATATTCTAGCATTTGGCGAAACTAATTCCGAAGATTGCATCTTGAAAATTTCATAAATTAAAGATGATTTATTCCTTGGTAAGTTTGAATTATTCTTTATATGGCAGCAATTTCTTTAAAAGCACATCTTTCTTACTGCGGGAAACATCTACCGATGAGCCATCACTCATAATGAGATACCCTCCATCAGTTTTAATGAATTTTTCAATTTCATTCATATTGACAATATAGGAGTGGTGCACCCGGAAAAAAGAATGCTCAGTCAGCATTTCTTCTACTTCTTTCAGCGGACGGGAGACAACTATCTTTTGTTTATCCTTCATTAAAAAAATAGTGTAATTGCCTTCGGATGCACAACTGATAATGGAACTAACAGGAACTAATTGCAATCCTTCCATGGTAGGCAGTGCAATCCGCTGAATGGAATTGTTTGTATGATTAATTTTCTGAAGCAGAATTTCGAGTTGCTGGGGGAGTGGGTTTTGTTTACGGCTAACAACTTTCTTAACTGCTTTTTGTAATTCTTCCCTATCAATAGGTTTTAGCAAATAATCCAGTGCACTGAAACGAAAAGCTTTGATGGCATACTGATCATAACTGGTAGTAAAAACAAGTTCAAAATCTATCGCCGGTAATTTTTCCAGCAATTCAAAGCCATTCATGTAGGGCATTTCAATATCCAAAAAAACAAGATGAGGGTTTATTTTCTGAATAGCGGATAATGCCTCTTGTCCGGAATTGCAGATGGCTGAAATATTTACTTCCGGGCAAAAGCGTTCCAGTAAAGTGGCAAGCGACTCGCAGCAGTTGGGTTCGTCGTCTATGATAATTGCTTTTAGCATATAAATCTGTTAACACAAAAATTTATCGAACTAAACTTTTAAATTCTATGTTCCGTAGGAACAAATGGAGGGTAGAATGATTATTTCGAATGCACCAAACGTCCCGTACGGGACGTATCGTGCAAATTTTATTGGGTTCTACCCACCATTAGTCCCGCTGGGACTAAAAACAAATTCTTCAACAGGTTCAGTTAATGATATTTTCAGTTTTACAGTTGTACCGGCAGTTTCTCCTTTTTCATTTTTAAAATCCATTATTTCAAAAGAAGTAAGATTTTCCTTTTGCTGGTTCAGCAATGCCAGGCGTTCGGTGGTAATTTTTAATCCCATTGATTTATTCTCCTCTGCAGATTTGGATTTTATCTCAGCCGCTTTCTGCCTGCCGATTCCATTATCTGTAATGCTGCAATGTAAAACTTTGTCTTCTATGCTTAAGACAATATCCAAACGGCCATGCTCATGCCGGCCTGACTGTGGATCGGCCAAATGCTTAAGCCCATGCCAGATAGCATTTTCACAAAACGGCTGGAGCAATAAAGGTGGAATATAAATTGCTCCTGCATCCACCCGGTTTGTAAATACAATATGGTAGTCAAAATTGTTTTTAAAACGAAGGCGTTCCATGTCGAGGTAAATAGTCAGCATGTCCAGTTCGTCTTCCAGAGTTATCAATGGTTTTTGAGAATTGATAAGCACCATACGGATAAGACGGGAAAAACGGGTGAGATAATCTGATGCGGTATCCGGCTCATTTTTTAAAATAAACCTGTTTATTGAACTAAGACAATTAAATATAAAATGCGGATTCATCTGTGCCCGCAGTGCCTGCATTTCCAGCTCGGTTGTTTTCTTTTGAAATTCTGTTTGTCTTTTTTCAATTTCAAGTTGCTGCATTTTTAATTCATTTTCTAACTGCAAGTTTTTAAGTTTATCATTTTTACGTTTCAGCAAAAAGGTTCTTATAATAAAAACACTGGCGATGAACAAAAGCAATAAACCGATGAGCAG